>NZ_JBNGCO010000149.1:0-9007 GCF_049974805.1 Baaleninema sp. | reverse complement strand
ACGGAGACTCGTAGAACGATGAATCCCCCTGCCTTTAGGCGGGGGAGAACGTCAACCAAGATACCGGAGTTCTCGGATGGTTCCCCCAAGACCCTCAAATCGATGAAACCTACGGGTTTAAGGTCGAAGTGTCCGACGGTCGTGGTGGTCGAGATGTTCAGGACTTTGAAGTGACTATCCATCCAGCTTTAGGGGCTATTCGTGGAGCTGTCTTTGAGGACATCAACGGGAATGGCTACCGCGACTCCAATCTCGTTGTAGGAGACTCTCCTAATGTCCTGTTTGTGGTCGATACTTCTGGCAGTATGGGAGGTCGCTCAGTGAATTGGGCGAATCCAGATATAACCCTAGACAATTTCGACAATCGCCCGGTCTCGATTCAAGACCTCCAATGGGCGTCCATGGTCGCCTTAGCCGAACAAATGTCCGTTCAGGGCCGTGGCGATGACGTCAAGGTGGGATTGATGGCCTTCGGCAGTAACGCCCTGACCGATATGGAGGTGGAAACACCGGGCTTCCAACCCTTTATCAACCTGACCCAAGATGACAACGGCAACCAAGTCGCCGATTACCGAGAAGCCATTCAAAATCCTCGTTCAGGAGGAGCGTCAGCCGTAGGAACCTCAGAGATTGCCGTAGCCGCTGGACTAGCCGATAGCTTGCCCGATGATGAGACCCTGAACGTTATCTTCATGTCTGATGGCTTTATTCGCATCGACGAAGAAGCCGTGGCCTCCCTCGGTGAGAAGCCGAACCTTAACCTATCAGCATTTGCCATCGGCGAAACGTCAAACCTTGAGACGATGCAGCAAATCGACCCCAGCGCCTTACAAGTCAGTCGTCCGGAAGACTTAATCAATATCTTTGGAGGCTGGGATGCCAGTTCAAGCAACGAACCCTTCCTCGAAAACGTCACCGTCTACCTCGACCTCAACAACAACGGACAGCTTGACGAAACTGAACCTTGGCAAAAAACCCAACCGAACCCGACCCTCTCCCTAACCGGTAAAAGCGACCCCTATTACTTCAACTTTGAAGGGTTATTGCCAGGAACCTACCCCATCCGACAAGTGGTGCCCAACGGTTACCAAGAAACAACGCCAGCGACGGGTTCGTTCGTCGATACTGTAACCGTCACCGGCGGCGAAACCTTCTCCCATCTATTCGGTCTCCAGACCATCAGCGAGCCAGCCAACGCCGCCCCCGAGTTTCAGACCACTGCCCCCGACGCGCAACTGACAGCCGGAGAACAATGGCGATATTCCGCCCTCGCCCTCGACCCCGATGCCGACCCCATCAGCTACGACCTTCCCCTCGCTCCCCAAGGCGCCTTCGTTGATGCCGAAACTGGTGTAGTGGTTTGGAAACCCCAAGCCGAACAAACAGGACCCTTCGACATCTTACTGCGAGCCCAGGATAATCGTGGCGGGCAGTCAATCCAAGCCTTCCAACTGACCGTAGACGCCCCCAACCAAGCCCCCGTCTTCGTCACCGACGACGCAGCCATCCCCTCCCCTCAAGTGGGCAAACCCTTCGAATTCCAATTCCAAGCCATCGACCCCGACGGAGATGCCATCACCTACAGCTTGGCAGAGCAGTCCTCGAACCGAGTTAGCCTCAATGACAGCGGTCAGCTGACCTGGACCCCCAGTGCCAACGACCTCGGAACACAGCAACTGACCCTAGTGGCCCAAGACCATCACGGTGCCGAAACCCAGCAGGTCTTCCCCCTGACCGTTATTGAAGCCCAGTCCAACCAACCCCCTCAACTCGCCGAATCCCCTGCACCCAATGCTCGCGCTCAAGTGGGGGTTCCCTACACCTACTCCTTGCCAGTTAGTGACCCCGACGGCGATACCCTGACCTACCAGGTGATGACACCCAGTCCAGCCGGATTAGACATCGACGACAGGGGTCGGGCAATTTGGATTCCCACTGCCGAACAATTTGGTCGCCATGACATCGCCATCGAAGTCAAAGACGCCCAGGGCGCAACACAACTCGTCACCTGGACTGTTGACGTGACCCACCAAACCAGCAATAGTGCCCCCGTCATCACCTCAGAGCCGCCTGCTGTCGCGACCTTGGAGCAACCCTATCGCTATCAACTCGAGGCAGAAGACCCCGACAGCGATGCCCTCATCTGGCAGTTAGACAACGCTCCCACCGGCGTCGTCCTCGACCCCCTCAGTGGCGTATTAAGTTGGCAACCGACTGAAAGTCAACTCGGTCAACAGGATTTCACCATCCGCGTCACCGACAGTCGAGGTAGCTTCAGCCATCAGGACATCAGCGTCCATGTCAACAGCACCAACACCCCTCCCGCCATTACCTCAGTTCCCCCCACCGCTGCCGCCGTTGGACAACCCTACCGTTACGCCGTTGATGCCAGCGACCCCGAAGGAGACGCATTACACTTTAGCCTAGGGGAACGACCCCAAGGCATGACCATCGACGAGCTGACCGGAGAACTCCTCTGGGACAGCCCCCAACTCGGCAACCACAATGTCGAAGTGATGGTCAGAGACCCTCTTGAGGGTCTCAACCGCCAGCGTTACCGCCTTGTCGTTGACGAGACGGCCATCAACCAAGCCCCTCGCATCAACTCCAATCCCATCACCGTTGCCGATAGTCAAAGCCCCTATCGCTATGACCTACAAGCCTCAGACCCCAACGGTGACACCCTAAACTACCAACTCCTCGAAGCCCCCGAGGGGATGGAAATCGATGCCCTCACCGGGGAAGTTCTCTGGGAAACCCCTGTCTTGGGAACTCATACCCTTGCCATTGGTGCCAACGATGGACAGTTAGGCGCCGCCCAACGCTTTACCCTGACCGTTGTGGATAACCAACCGCCAGTCATCGAGTCCAACGGCATCCCCAGCCAAGCCGTCCCCAACAGTCCCTACCGCTACGATATTCGGGCCTACGACCCCAACGGAACCTCTCTAACCTACCGCCTCGACGACGACTCCCTAGCCAAAGGCCTAACCCTCGACCCTGCCGGTCGCCTGCGCTGGACCCCCAGCATCGAGGACATTGGAGACCATACCATCAACCTCGACATTGCCGATAGTTCCGGGGCCACAACCCGCCAAACCTTTACCCTAACCGTAGCTGCCGATACCACAGCCCCCAAAGTCGAACTCTTACCCCTCACTCCTCTCTCCCTCAGTGCCGACGAGACCTATCAAGCCAATCTCGGCGATGAGATGCGTTGGCAAGTAGCCGCCACCGATAACGTAGGCGTAACCGGGTTACAGTTGTTCGTCAACGGCGACCCCCTAGTCCTCGATGCCAACGGGACAGCAGTTCTAACAGCGTCGGAAGCCTCGACTTTAGAAGGATGGGCCACAGACGCAGCCGGGAACATTGGCACCGCCACCGTTGCCCTATCGGTCCTCGACCCCAGCGATACCAATCCACCAGTGGTGTCCCTCGACTCAACAGTGTGGGAAACCCCGATAACCAACATCACCGACATCCTGGGAACCGCCTATGACCCCGATGGAACCCTAGATTACTACAGCCTAGAAGTGGCACCGGTGGCCGGCGGTGAGTTCATCGAATTGCTACGGGTTGACGATACCGAGGTCGAAGCTAATTCGACCCTAGGAGAATTTGACCCCACCACCTTACTCAACGATAGCTACCGCCTGCGTTTGACCGCCGTCGATACTGGTGGAAACCTATCGAGGGTCGAAGATATCGTTCATGTTGCCGGTGACTTGAAATTGGGCAACTTCCAACTCTCATTCACCGACCTAGAGATTCCCGTGTCGGGGATTCCCATCTCCGTGACGCGGACGTACGATTCATTAACCGCCAACCAGTCAGACGAATTGGGTTACGGCTGGCGTTTAGAATTCCGCGACACCGACCTGCGGACCAGTTTGCCGAAACCCACGCCAGAACAGGCGTTATTGGGACAGTTGCCCGGATTTGACGAGGGAGACCGAGTGTATGTGACCCTTCCGGGGGGCAAACGAGTTGGCTTTACCTTTGACCCCGAACTTGACCCAATTTCCCAGTTCCTGCAAACACCCGGCGCCAATGCTGGCTTGTATCAACCGGAATTTGTAGCCGACGAGGGGGTCTTTGCCAGTCTGCGCCCGAAGACCGCCACAGCCGGACGTTCAGCGAATTCGACCTTAACCTACAGCAATGGACAGTATGTGCAGTTGGGGACAGGACGACCGTACAATCCCGCTGACCCGGTCTTTGGGGGGTCTTACATTCTGACGACCCGGGATGGGATTGATTATGAAATTGATGGGATAACGGGGGATTTGGTTGCCGCCACAGACCTCAATGGCAACGAGTTGAGGTTTACTGATGACGGTATCTTTAGTGAGACGGGAGTGGCGGTGACCTTTGCACGGGATGCTGAGGGTCGGATTACAGAGATTACGGACCCGGATGGGGAGGTGATTGGCTATGAGTACGATGCGGTGGGAGATTTGGTCTCGGTGACTGACCGGGAGGGGAATACGACTCAGTTTGGCTATGGCGTGGATGAGCGTCCTCATTATCTCGATGAGATAATTGACCCCTTGGGACGTTCGGCGGTGCGCACGGAGTATGACGAGAAGGGTCGGTTGAAGCGGACGTTGGATGTGAATGGGGAAGCGGTTGAGGTTGATTATGACCCTGAGAATTCTCTGCAAACGGTTGAGGATGTTTTTGGCAATCCCACCACTTACGTTTACGACGGACGGGGCAATGTCGTGACGGAAGTTGACCCGTTAGGCAAGAAAACTGAGCGGACGTATGATGAGGATAATAATGTCATTGAGGAAAAAGTGACATTCCTCGATACCAATCTCGAAGGGAACGAAGTCGAGCGTGTTCAGATAACAAGCAGTACCTACGACCAAGACGGCAATCTCCTGAGTCAAACCGACCCCCTCGGTAACACCCAACGCTATACCTATAACGCCTTCGGTCAACTTCTATCGAGTACCAACGCACTCGGTGATACGACATCATATACATTCGACAAGCGAGGCAACGTTCTCTCGAAAACCGATGCTGAAGGTCATACCATTACCTACGAGTACGATGCACAGGGCAATGCCACTCGCATTATCGAAGGTGAGAACGACATCACCCAGTACGAGTACGACGCACGGGGTAACCGCACTACAAAAATTGACGCCGAAGGCAATCGTACAGACTGGACTTACGACCTTCATGGTAACCGCTTGACAGAAACCCAAACCCTAACGAACCGCGTCACTGGCGAAACGCGCACGCTGACGACAACTTGGACTTATGACGATAACGGCAACATTCTCTCCCAACTCAATCCAGACGGAGGTCTAACCCAGTACGAATACGACCATAACGGCAATCAAACCGCCATTATCGACCCCCTCGGTCGCCGCACTGAACAGCGTTATGACGACAAGAACCAGTTAATCGAAACCATCTATCCCGACGACACCCCCGACAATCCCGACGATAACCCTCGACTGAAAACAGAATACGATGCCGCCGGGAACCAAAAAGCAATTGTAGACCTTGCCGGCAATCGAACGGAATATACCTATAACGCCAATAGCTTACCAACCGGTATGATTTTGCCGGACGACACCCCCGACAATCCCGACGATAACCTACGGATTGAGATTCAATACAATCGTGCCGGTCAACTCAACGCCATCGTCAACGAAGCTGGGGAACACACTCAATTCCAACTCGATGATGCCGGACGGATTACGCTGACCCGTAATCCCCTACAACAAGAGGCCAAAACAATCTACGATGCCGACGGACGGGAAATTGCCGTCATCGACGCCGAAGGTCGCCGGACGGAATATCGCTACGATGGTGAAGGTCGCCGCACCCAGACGATTTTCCCCGACGGGACGACAGCCACGACTCAATACGATGCCTTTGGTAACATCGTTGCGGAAACGGATGCTGCTGGACGGACAACGCGCTATGAATACGATGCACTCGACCGGTTGGTAGCCGTGGTGCAGATGCTCGAAGGTCGAGAACTCCGAACGAAATACGAGTACGACGAACTGGGCAACTTAGTTTATCAACAAGATGCCAACGGCAACGAAACTCGATTTGAATTCGATGGATTGGGACGACCAACCGCAGTTGTCCGTCCGTTGGGACAGCGGTTGGAAACGGAGTACGATGCCGTCGGCAACGTGGTGAAGACCGTTGACTTTAACGGACAAGTCCTCGAATATCAGTACAACCCCTCAAACCAACTCACTGCGAAAAATCTCGTCGGAGAGCTTCCCTTCATCTCCTATACCTACGATGCCGCCGGTCGCCTGGATACAGCCACAGACGAACGGGGAACCACTGACTTTGACTATGGACCCCTCGGTCAGCTTCTCTCGCGTACTGAACCCGACCAGACGGAAATTTCTTATAGTTATACCGATGCTGGTCAAGTTGAAACTATGACAACTCCTGCGGGAACCCTATCCTATCGCTATGACGACCTCAACCGTCCCCGACAAGTGGTTGGCTTCGACCCCTTAGAGGTAACGAGTTATCACTACAATGAGGCGGGTCACGTTGAACGGGTTGAATTCCCGAACGGCATTGTCGAAGAACGGAAGTACGACGACTCGAACCGTTTGCAAACGGTGACTCACTCGGCTTCCGATATGACGGTACTGTCGCGTTCGTTGTATCAGTATGACGAGGCGGGAAATCCGGTACGGGTTGAGGAACTCAATGGACGCACGGTTGAATATACTTATGATGACTGGCATCGTTTAACGGAGGAAAGAATTTCTGACCCCCTCAATGGCGATCGAATAATCGCTTACACTTACGATGCGGTGGGTAATCGTTTGAGCCGCGATGATTCTCTCGAAGGTAAGACGACTTACGTGTATGATGACAACGACCGACTGGTCAGTAGCATCAGTAAGGGCATTACCACTCGCTATACCTACGACGAGAACGGGAATTTGAAGGAAGTTGACCTCGATGGGTCTCCTGAAGAAACCCGTTACGCTTGGGATGTGGAAAATCGTTTGATTGGGGTTGAACGCACTGAGGCTGATGGCGAAACTACGGAGGTTGAGTATCGCTACGATGTTAACGGCATTCGCGTTGCCTCTATTGTCGATGGGGTGGAAACTCGCTATCTCGTCGATGCCAATCGTCCTTATGCGGAGGTTATTGAGGAGTACGCAGCGAACGGGGAAACTCAGGCGGCTTACGTGCGCGGTTTGGATTTGATTTCTCAGCAGCGTGGGGATGAGTCTCGATTCTATCTGCAAGACGGACACAGTGGTGTGCGCCTGTTGACGGACGAGTTGGGGGCGGTGACGGATACTTATGAGTATGGGGCGTATGGCGATGTGTTGAGGGCGACGGGGACGACGGAGAATCCTTATCTCTATCGTGGTGAGTCGTGGGATGCCGAGTTAGGATTGCAGTATCTGCGGGCGCGGTATTATGAGCCGGAGACGGGGCGTTTTCTCAGTACCGATCCCTTTGAGGGGATGGTGGAAAGTCCGGTTTCTCGACATCGTTATCTTTATGGCAATGCTAATCCTGTTGTTTTTGAGGATCCGAGTGGATTATTGAGTTTGACAGAAACAGTAGGTAGTCTGACATTATTAGATTATTTAGCAATATCAGCAGTAAGTATTGGAGCGACTGGAATTATTGTATCTAGTACCTCTAGAACCATGTCTCAACGAGGTTGGCCTTGGCAGTGGACTGGATCTTTATCATTGGGTGGGCTTGGAATTGGTAATTTAGGATTTGCTCATCTGACATCTGAATGCTATCAAAGCGGTGGTGTGAATTTAGAAAAAGAGGCTAAGTGGGGTCTGTTTGGAGCGGGAGTTACATTATTCCCATGGGGATCGCTTACCCAAAACGATGTTGTAGTTGTGGCTCGAGTACAAACAGAGCCAAAAGTTTGGCACTTGGCAGGATCTTTTGGTTTTTTAGGGGCAGGAATTACTATTGCATTTGATACTCCATATGACATTGATTTTGGTAGTTCTGCTTTCAGGATGGGACGCGGATACGGAACTGCTCTGAATGGAGGAATTTCAAGGGGATTTGATGTTAATTTTGGCGGCATTTTTGGACGAAGTTTTCCAGTGAATAACATAGGAGATTTCCCACAGCCTTGCACAAATACTCCCAACTAAAAAATAGTAACTCTCAACTCAAATCTAGATCGTGAATAACTTTTTTCATCTTTTTTACTATCCCAGCCCGTTCTATATAGCCCTTTTTATGCCATGTATAATGGATGGTTTGGCTTTTAGCGAGTGGGATAAAAAATTGGAGAATTTTCAAGACTACAGTACAAAAAAACGGATAGTAGCAGGTCTATTAATGGTTGTTCAAGACATATTTTTTTTGCTCTTTCTGGTCATAAAGTCTGTAGTGAATTTATTCGATATTCCTTATGAAAGCTATTTTGATAATGCAGCTATTGCGTTATCCTACATTTACTGTGCTTTTTATCTTGCTTTTCTATTAATAACTTTATACGTGGCTAAGAATGAAAATGAATAATCCAGGGTCTTCTGGATTTGTGATGATGAATATAGCCTAGACTACAGAAATTTGATGGAGTAAATGGGGTGGAAACTCGCTATCTCGTCGATGCCAATCGTCCTTATGCGGAGGTTATTGAGGAGTACGCAGCGAACGGGGAAACTCAGGCGGCTTACGTGCGCGGTTTGGATTTGATTTCTCAGCAGCGTGGGGATGAGTCTCGATTCTATCTGCAAGACGGACACAGTGGTGTGCGCCTGTTGACGGACGAGTTGGGGGCGGTGACGGATACTTATGAGTATGGGGCTTATGGGGAGGTTTTGAGGGCGGCGGGGACGACGGAGAATCCTTATCTTTATCGTGGTGAGTCGTGGGATCCTGAGTTAGGATTGCAGTATCTGCGATCGCGGTATTACGAACCGGAGACGGGGCGTTTTCTCAGTACTGACCCGTTTGAGGGGATGGTGGAAAGTCCGGTTTCTCGACATCGTTATCTTTATGG
>NZ_JBNGCO010000148.1:0-9144 GCF_049974805.1 Baaleninema sp. | reverse complement strand
CTCTCTCTTCGAGTACGTCGGGTGAGGGAGACGCGGGAACGGTCAGTGTGGCGGCCGTGGAAGGGGTGGTTTTCTCTGGCGGACGGGCTAATACGGACGTTGGGGAGACTGGACGCGGCAATGCGGGAGATATCAGTGTTACGGCTAATGTGGTGGAGGTGCGAGACGGTACTCAGCTCTATTCGAGGACGTCGGGTCTGGGCAATGCGGGAACGGTTACTGTGGAGACTCTCGATCGCGCGTTATTTTCCAACAGTACCGTCTCCACGAATGTTGAGGAGACGGGACGGGGGAACGCAGGTGATGTGCGGGTGGTCACGAACGCGCTGGTTATCAATGATGGGGCTGTGTTGTCTTCTACGAACGCCAGTTCGGTGACGCTGAACCAATTTACGGCGGGTGATGTTCTCGTGCAAGCTGAGTTTGTGCGACTGGAAGAGGGGGCGGAAATTTCTGCTAATACTCTCGGTAAAGGGGGTAATGTTCGACTCGATGCGTTCTTGACTGTCTTACGGGGCGAGAGTCGTATCCGAACGAATGCGGACGGAAATTTTCCGGGGGGAAATATTACCTTGAATACGGATCTTCTCGTGGCTCGTGAAAATAGCGATATTACTGCTAATGCGACGGACAGTTTCGGCGGACGAGTTGAGATTGAGACTCAAGGGATTTTCGGGTCTGAGTTTCGCAATGCCCTCACGGGGGAAAGCGATATTACTGCGACTTCGGAACTGGGGGCGGCGTTTGGTGGCGTTGTTGAAATTATCTCTCCTGATGTGAATCCGACTTCGGGACTGACGGATTTGCCGGAAAGTCCGGTGGATGTGTCTAGGCTGTTGGGGACGGGCTGTTCTTCGCAAGATACGAGCAGTTTTACGGTGACGGGACGGGGCGGATTGCCCCCGAGTCCGGCGGATTTTCTCGATCGAACTCGGGTTTTACCGGATTTGGGACCTGATTCGGAGGTTCGGGAAAGGGAGGTTGATGGGGAAACGTCCCGAAGGCGCGATCGCCAGTCTGCTCCTCTGGTGGAAGCGACGGGGTGGGTTCGCGAGGCGGACGGCGGCGTGATTTTGGTGATGGGTGAGGCTACGACGGAGGATTTTTGGCAACCGCCGATGCGGTGTAGCGGACGTTAGTTGTGAAGTTCGTTTTTCCGACTTGATTCGATCGATTTGGGTTCAATCCTGTGGCTATGCAAAGTGTTTTCAAATTCCTCGCCCTCGCCGCTAGTGCGTTCTTGCTCGTTCTCGGATTCGGCAGTCCTCCAACGCCTGCGATGACGGGGTTGGCGACTTTCGATATTTCTGAACCGGCCGTGACGGCCGATTTTCCCCCATCCAGGGACCCTCAGCAACTCCTGCTGCAAGGTCGCCAGTTCTACCGCCAGGGACAGTTTCAAGCGGCGTTAACGGCTTGGGAAGCGGCGGAACGGGCGTTTGCGAGTCTGGGAAATTCGATCGATCGGGCGATGGTGTTAAGCAATCAAGCTCTGGCTCTGCAAGGGCTCGATCGCCTCGAGGACGCTCTTGAGGCGGTTTCTTCGAGTCTGCTTTTGTTGGAGGCGGAGGACGCTAGGGCTTCGGACGCCAACGGCCGGCGATCGCGGGTTTTGGCCCAGACGCTTAACACCCAAGCTGGTCTGCTGCTCGATCGCGGACGCGCCCGGGAAGCCCTCGACGCCTGGGAACGCGCTGAGAGGCTGTATCGCCAGTTGGGGGAAGATACTCAAGTGTTGCAAACGCATATTAATCAGGCGCAGGGGTTTCGCGCTTTGGGGTATTTCCGTCGCGCTCGGGGGATTCTGGAGGCGGCGATGGTTGATTTGGTCGATCGACCGGATTCGCGGTTGAAAGCGGTGGCTTTGTACCATTTGGGCAATACGTTGCGATCGATCGGTCTCCTCGATGAGGCGCAAACGGCGTTGGAACGGAGTTTGGCGCTTGCGGAAACTCTGGGTTCTCGATCGGATGCGAATGCGGCTCTGTTGGGGTTGGCGAACCTGGCGCGTTCTCGACAAACGCCTACGGGACGACAGGCGGCGTTGGAGTATTACCAGCTGGCGGCGGAAACGGCGGAGTCTCCGACGGAATGGATGGAAGCCCAGGTCGATCGTTTCAGTTTGTTGGTGGAAAGCCGACAGCTACGGGGGGCGCGGGAGTTGTGGCCGGAAATCCAAGCCTATTTGGAAACCCACCGCGATCGACTCTCGACTCGTCGAAGTGGCTTGTTCGCACAGTTGAAGTTCGCCCGCAACGCCATCGCCCTACGGGAACAAACGGACACCGATGTTCTCGATCGCGCCCGAATCGCCCACTTGTTGGCCGAGATTCACCAACGCTCGATCGCATTGGGCGATCGACGGGTTCAGTCTTACGCCCTCGGGGATTTGGGACATTTGTACGAACGGACGCAACAGTGGAACGAGGCGGAAACTTTGACGAAACAAGCTTTAGATTTGGCCCGACAACTGCCGAAAGGGGAAGATGTCGCCTATCGCTGGGAGTGGCAGTTGGGACGGATTTTTAAGGCTCGCGGCCAAACCCAAGACTCGATCGCTTTCTACGATGAAGCGGTTAAGTCTTTGCAAGCGATGCGTCAGGATCTCGCCGTCGTTAATTCAGCGGTTCAGTTCTCGTTTCAAGAAAGCGTCGAACCCGTTTATCGCCAATTTATGGCGCTACTTTTACAACGGGAAAACTCCCAAACCAGCCGGAGTTTAAACTTTAATTATAACGCAAAATCAAACGAATCGTCAAGTGCTTTAACCTCGAATTTAGACAAAGTTCGAGATTTAATTGAATCGCTACAAGTTGCCGAATTGGATGACTTTTTCAAACAGGCCTGTTTGGAGGTTAACCCGGTTGCCGTCGATGAAATCGACTCGCAAACTGCCCTGGTTTATACGATTCTCCTCGACGACGAGGCAACAGAGGAAAAACGCATTGAAGTCATCGTGCGGCTGCCCGATCGCGGCTTAAAACACTACGGTACGACTGTCGCCAAAACTGAATTTACCACCACCTTAGACCGAATCAAAAAAGTATTAATTGAAGACCCCATCGAGCGAGGACGATTTAGAACTTCAACTCTGCTCTCGCTGTCTCAAAAACTATATAGTTGGTTGCTGCAACCCATTGAAGCAGAATTAGCCGAAAGTAACGTAAAAACCATCGCCTTTGTTTTGGACGGTCCGTTACGCAACCTTCCCATGTCGATACTACACGACGGCGATCGATACCTGGTAGAACAGTACGGAATCGCCCTCAGTCCCGGCTTAAAACTCATCGATCCCAAACCCTTAGAACGGGGAGAAATGAAAGCCTTAATTGCGGGATTATCCGAACAAGTGACGGACGATTTCGACCCTTTACCGCAAGTTCTCGAGGAAGTCGAATCCATTCGCGATCGCATTCCCAACAGCCAGGTATTATTGAATCAGGAATTTACCGAAACAACAGTTCGATCGATCCTACAGCGCGATCGCTATCCCATCGTACATCTGGCCACCCACGGTCAATTCAGCTCCAGCAGCGACGATACGTTTATCTTAACCTGGCCCTCGCAAGCCGATAACGACTATCGCATCAACGTCAACGAACTGCAAACCCTCTTACAAACCCAAGATGTCAGTGGCGAGGATGCGATCGAACTCTTAGTCTTGAGCGCCTGTCAAACCGCAGCCGGAGACGATCGCGCCGCCTTGGGATTAGCCGGAGTCGCCTTCCGCGCGGGCGCTCGCAGTACCATTGCAACCCTCTGGCCTGTCAGCGACGAAGCCACCAGTAACTTCATGAGGCAATTTTACCAAGAACTTTCCGATAAATCGATCGCCCGCAGCGAAGCCCTGCGTCGCGCCCAAAACTTACTCATCAACTCGGAAAGTTTCGCCCACCCCTTTTTCTGGGCACCCTATACCCTCATCGGAAATTGGTTGTAATTGCAAGGTTTATGGGAGGTTTGTTGTCTTCCCAATTCAAGATATCACCCAGAGCGATCTCATGAAACGCTTTTTAAGACGAATCGGAAACTGGCTCGAAACCCATTGGGTAAAACCCGCCTATGCTGGAGGCTTGTGTTTAGCACTGTCTTTGTTTTACTTCGCCTCCGCCACCAACACCATGTCCGGGTGGTTATACGCCATTAGCGGTATGAATTTCGCCCTGTTAGGACTGGCGGCGATTTTACCAATGCGATCGCTGCGTCAACTGACAGTACGCCGACATCCCATCGAACCCGTCAGTTGCGGAGAACGGCTCACCGTCACCGTCGATCTCGAAAATCCCCAATCTCGCCCCGGATGGTTTGGCTCCTCCGGTTTGCTGCAAGTTTCCGACGCCATCCCCCATCAACTGGGGAGTTTTCCCAAACATTCGATCGAATCCCTTCCCCCCCAAGGCTGCTATCGCTGGATTTACACACAACCGGCCCCCCGTCGCGGCGTCTACCGCTGGGACGAAATCCATCTGAAAACCGCTGCCCCCCTGGGATTGTTCTGGTGTCGTCGCCCTCGCCTAGCCCCCGCTAAAGCGATCGTTTATCCCACAGTTCTCCCCCTGCACCACTGTCCCCTCATCGACGGTATCGGACGGGAAGACAATCCGATTTTTTCCGTGGAGGAACGCCAAGTTCAAGCGGCGTCCGAAGGCTTGACTCGCGCCCTGCGTCCGTACCGATTCGGCGACCCTATGCGGATGATTCACTGGCGCACTAGCGCCCGTTATGGGGAGTTGCGGGTTCGAGAACTGGAGGTGTTTCAAAGCGGTCTCGATGCGGTTATCGCCCTGGATACGATGGCGACGTGGAATCCCGAGGATTTTGAAGATGCTGCGATCGCAGCGGCGTCGCTGTATTTTTACGCCAGTCGCCAACAGCTTAACGTGCGGTTTTGGAGCGCCCGCACGGGGACGATTCAAGGCCATCGCGTCGTCCTCGAAGCTTTGGCGGAAGCCCATTTCAACGAAACGCCGATGGGGGAACCGCTACCCGATCGCCCGATTGTTTGGCTGACGAGTCAGAGCGATCGCATTCACGATCTTCCCTCAAACAGTCGTTGGGTGTTGTGGTCGGAGACACTATCGGCGAAAGTTCCTTATCGAGGTATTGCGATCGCACCCGAAACGGACTTGCAACAGCAATTACAATCAATACCCAAGTAACCTCTTCACCTCCCAAATGGAACTGCAACTCGAAAACGTCACCCTCTCTGCATCCATTGGAACGAAGCCGTTACTCGAAGATGTCTCCTTCGAGATCGATCGTGGCGATCGCGTGGCACTCGTGGGACCCTCAGGCGCGGGAAAATCCCTCCTGTTGCGGCTTCTCAACCGCCTCAGCGACCCCAGCCGGGGAACGGTGCGCTTTCGCGATCGCGATCTCCGCGAGATTCCGGTTCTGGAACTGCGACGTCAAATCGTCCTGGTTTTGCAAGAATCGAAACTGCTTGAAACGACTGTCGCCGATGCGATCGCCTATCCTCTAAAACTGCGCGGTTTAAAGAAACCCCAAATTCAACAACGCCTCGATACTTGGTTCGATCGACTCCGCATCCCCAGCGACTGGATGGGAAAAACGGAGTTACAGCTTTCTGTAGGTCAACGTCAACTGGTGTCGATCGTTCGCGCCTTAGTCACCGAACCCGCCGTTCTCCTCCTCGACGAACCCACCTCCGCCCTCGATGTCGGCCGTACTCACGGCTTGTTACAAGTCCTGGCCGATATCGCCCCCCAGTCTGACATGACTATTATCATGGCTAACCACCAATTGCAGGCAGCGGAATCCTTCGCCAACCGTCTCCTCTATCTCGAACAGGGGAAGTTGTTACAGGATACCGACGCCGAAACGGTGGACTGGGAGGCGATTCGCCAGCGACTCATCGACGCCGAACGTCAAGCGGCGCGAGAGTGGGGTGATGAGGTGATGGGATGATGGGATGATGGGGTGATGGGATGATGGGGTGATGGGATGATGGGATGATGGGATGATGGGATGATGAGGCTAGATCCCCGGCATCTTGAAGATGCCGGGGATCTCAAGGAGGATCTCAAGGAGATCTCAAGGATCTGAAAAAACGCCTATAATAACGTCTAAAATAGCTGCCAATCGTGCGATCGCAATAGCTTTAACTGTTCCAACCGCTGCGTAAAATAGCTGTCGTCGAGACGGCTGTAGTTGTGAAACGCAGCTTGCATCAGCGCGATCGACCAACTCCAAAAATGCGCCGCCTGCGTCAGGGGTTGCAACATCTCCATTTCCGTCTCCGTCAGCGGCGAAACCCTTTGATATCCTTCTAAAAAGCCGTTGCGAATGTTTCTACTAATTCCCGTCCGCAAGGCGATATGCAAAAATTTCGCCAAATCGAAGGCTCGCCAGCCGTAGCCGCACTGGTCGAAATCGAACAGCGTCACGCCCCCCTCTGGCGTAAAATGGGCGTTGCCGCTGTGAGGATCTCCCCAACAAACAACCCAGTAGGGATCGGTTTTCGGTAAGGCTTGCAAACAGGATTTACTGTGGGCGATCGATTCCTTGAGATAGTCGAGATCCTGGGGTCGATGGCGGAAAAACGGCGAAATGGTTTCAAAGGATCGATCGAACAAATAGCTTTCGCACAAGTCGTCTCGACAAAATGGACTTTGAAACGATCGCGAGGCGCAGTGCAGCCGAGCTAAAATTTCCCCTAACTGGCGACTTTGCGCCACATCGAGATCCCCGATCGGCACTTCACCGTCAGCATACACGAACAAGGCGGCGTATCGATCGCCTTCTGGAGCGCGAATCGTCACCGCCATGCGATCGTCGAGGGTTCGCAGAGGATGCGCTACGGGTAATCCTTGCTGCTGCAAAAAGTCCAGTAGATTTAATTCAAAGTAAATGTCCGATTCCGAGCGCCAGTGATGGTGTGACACTCGCAAAATATAGGGTTGCGTTTCCGTTTTGACCAGGTAAACGTCACTTAACCCACGATGCCAAAAACAACAGGATACCACTGGCTCGATTTCATATTCCGATAGCACCTGCGACACTAACGCATCCACAGATAAAGTCGAATAAACCGTAGGAAACACATCTGAAACTGATTGAGACCGCTGATTTTGCAATATCGATGTATTGCTGGAAACTTCCCTAGAAACTTTTGGCGAAATTTCGCAAAATCGAATTTCTCGACCTCGGCGATCGACCGATATCGTTCCACTCACTGGAGTCATCATCATTCTTACAGTTTTTACTTACAGTTTTCATTAACGTACAGCTTTCCCACATCGCCAGATCGCGCCGATCGATCCCCCTCTCGATCGGCTTTTGTCAAGATTTCAAGACATTTCTCTCAAGCTGTCGAACGAGTCAGATAGCCGCCTTCTCTCACAACAGCTCAAAGGTTTTAATAGGTCAATTTTAAACCTTTAACCTTCTAATTTTTCCAGTTGTGGCATGTATTTGTCAAACTTTATTAAAATTTTCTAAACGATCGTGATTCTTAACGAGAAACTGTAAAAAATCGAACAGTTTTACAGAAATTTTTATGATTTATAATGAGTAGGCGCTTTGTCAAAAATTTTCCGTTCGAGGCATCAAGCATCTACAATGGCACGGGTTGACCGAAATCCGACGAGGGAAAGATGGTATCGAGTCCCCTCTCCAGTGCCTTCAACCGCCAGGAAATCGAACAACTGAGGCGATCGCTCCTCAACTGGTACGATCGGCAGGGTCGCGATTTACCCTGGCGACGGGAACCGACGCCTTACCGCGTCTGGATTTCCGAAATCATGCTGCAACAAACCCAAGTCAAAACCGTTCTGCCTTACTTCGATCGCTGGTTGCAGCAGTATCCCGACGTCAAAAGCCTCGCTAACGCAGACATCCAACAAGTCTTAAAAACCTGGCAAGGACTGGGGTACTACGCCCGCGCCCGCAACCTACACCGCGCCGCGACTCTCATCGTAGAAAGACACAACAGCGAATTTCCCAATCGCTACGACGAGGTTATCGATCTCCCCGGAATCGGGCGCAGTACCGCCGGAGGAATCCTCAGCGGCGCGTTCAACCAACCCGTCGCCATCCTCGATGGAAACGTCAAACGAGTATTAGCGCGACTGACGGCCTTACCCGTTCCCCCCTCAAAAGCCGTAAAATCCCTGTGGGCGCTCTCAGAAAGCCTACTCGATCGCCAACGTCCTCGGGATTTTAACCAAGCATTCATGGATTTAGGGGCGACCCTTTGCACCCCAAAAAATCCCGCCTGTCTACTGTGTCCCTGGCGCGAGTCCTGTCAAGGGTACAATTTAGATCTGCAATCGGAACTTCCCATGCGCGAAACCCGCAACCCCATCCCCCACAAACACATCGGCGTCGCCGTCATCGTTGGCGAAGACGGAAAAATCCTGATCGATCGTCGTCCCCCCAAAGGGCTACTCGGCGGAATGTGGGAATTTCCCGGCGGAAAAATCGAACCCAACGAATCCGTCACCGACTGCATTCGCCGAGAAATCAAAGAAGAACTCGACATTGAAATCGAAGTCGGCGAACATCTCATCACCGTCGAACACGCCTATACTCACTTAAAAGTTTCCCTCAACGTTTACCGCTGTCGTCACCGTTCCGGCGAACCCAAACCCCTCGAATGCGACGAAATCCGCTGGGTGATGCTAGACGAACTCGAGGATTACCCCTTTCCCAAAGCCAACGTGAAAATTATCGAAGCCTTGCGTCAAGCCGCGTAACGCCTTTGTCTCAAATCCCATCCCGTAGCGGTGTTTCCTGCAACCCCTCTAGGGAGTTCTTTCCGCTTGCGATCGCGCGTATTCGAGATTTTTCTGATATTCGATCGTCTTCTGACGGGCGATATCCGTTTTCGGATGACTCTCGGGAACGGCGTTCATCGCCGCGATCGCCTTTTCCCACCCTTGCGCCACCTGTCGCCACGCTTCGGGAGTGTCGGCGGTTTGCGCCTGAGTAGCGGCGTCAGTGGCGTAGTTCACCGCCTCGCGGAAAAAATTGGGCGTTTCTGGAGTTGTGGTTTCCGAGGATTGCGACGGGGTGGGTTCTACCGTTGTCGCCTCAACCGCCGCTGGGTTAGAAAAGCGTGTTTGCAAGCTAAGTACAGGACAAAAGTTGCAGAGCCTGGAGAAACTGAGAGCGAAACAGAGG
>NZ_JBNGCO010000147.1:0-9838 GCF_049974805.1 Baaleninema sp. | reverse complement strand
GAACTTTAGAGAAATCTATGAAACAACTCAAAACCCAGAGAGCGGAAAAAATAAAGGGTCTCCGCCGTTTGCGGGGGAAAATGTATAGCAAAATACAAATACCTGGAGAATCGAGAGCCAAAACCCCTGAAATCTCGTGAAGTCAGTTTTTCTGTCACCCTAAACGGCGAAGAGCCAAAATAAACTTAAAGAATGGTTATCTAAAGCACAGAGTATCTATAGTGATGCTGTCAAGACAATTCGCAATCATCTTAACACAATATGTAATTATTTCTTGAGCCGAACAACCAACGGTGTGATGGAGGGTATTAATAATCGTCTTAAACTGATAAAGCGTCAAGCTTATGGCTTTATGAATTTTGAAAATATGCGAATGCGCTTTCTATCTTGCTTTATTTGATAAGTTTTTATTATCACCTCGTTTTGCGGAGACCCAAATTTAACTGAAATCGCTGAAACCCAAATTATCACGCTAAACACAGAAAATTACCGTATATCTACTGTATATCTAGAAAACCCTTAAAATCCATGAATCCTTCAACAGTTTCGATTCATAGACACCGGAACAGGAGCGCCCCGCAACATCCCTTCTGTCCTCAAATCTTCATCAAACGAGACATCTTTCACTTTGCGAGTTTTTGGTTCGTGAAATGCCAAAACGATATCCTCCTTCGGCACTCCCTCTCTTAATAACTCTGTGGCAATTCCCTCCTCTGTCCAATCTTCCTCAAGATAAATCTTCTCGTTTTTGGCATTGACAAAATAAATGAAATATTGACCCAGTGCCGTCTCAAATTCACGCATCGGAGAACGACCGAGAAAGCTTTTGACTTCAATTACAATCTGGCGGTTTTCTTTTGCCGCCGCGATCGACTTCTCACCAGCTAAGTCTGCCACCAGCCTGACCTCAGCATACCTAATAAAATACGGGTCGAACATAATCGTCCACCCGTCCTTTATCAATGTGTTTTTAACCGCGTCGCGATAAGCATCTTTGGCGGGCATCGCTGTTTCCAGTTTAGGGCGGGGCAGGCGCGATCGCCCACCCCACCCAATTAACGCTTCAGACGCTTACTTCGCCCCGGCAGGAATGCCCAAAATATCCTCAATCTTCGGCATTTCCTCAATGGGAATCACGCGACCCTCATCCTCAAACCCTTCAATTTCATTGAAGTTGAGATAGCGGTACAACTCACCCGCAAACGGGTCGATTTTCTCCTTCACAATCTCCAGATACTCCTCAACCGTGGGAATGCGACCCAGCAACGCACAAACCGCCGCCAATTCCGCAGAACCCAGATACACTCGCGCACCTTTACCCATGCGGTTGTTGAAATTCCGCGTCGAAGTCGAGAACACCGTGGCTTCGTCTTCTACCCGCGCCTGGTTCCCCATGCACAGCGAACATCCCGGCATTTCCGTCCGCGCACCGGCCGCCGCAAACACGCCGTAAACCCCTTCCTCGCGCAACTGCTTCTCATCCATGCGCGTCGGCGGACAAATCCACAGGCGACCTTTCACCGGGCCAGCACCTTCGAGAACCTTCGCCGCCGCGCGATAGTGACCGATGTTCGTCATACAAGAACCGATAAAGACTTCATCGATTTTGTCTCCGGCACATTCAGACATCAATTTCACGTTGTCGGGGTCGTTGGGAGCCGCCACAATCGGCTCTTTAACCTCGTTGAGATTCACCTCAATGACATCGGCGTATTCCGCATCGTCGTCGGCCGACATCAATTCCGGATTCGCCAGCCATTCTTCCATTTTGGCGACGCGACGCAGTAACGTCCGCGCGTCTTGATAGCCCCGAGCCACCATGTTTTTCAACAACACGATGTTGGAACGCAGATATTCGGAAACGGTTTCCGTTCCTAATTTAATGGTGCAACCGGAACAAGACCGCTCTGCGGTGGCGTCCGTCAATTCAAAGGCTTGCTCGACTTTCAAATCGGGCAGTCCTTCCATTTCCATAATCCGTCCGGCGAAGAGATTTTTCTTGTTCTCTTTCCCAACGGTGAGTTTGCCTTCTTGAATAGCAACCCAGGGGATGGCGTTGACGATGTCCCGCAGGGTGACGCCGGGTTGCAACTCACCCGTGAAACGCACCAACACCGATTCCGGCATATCCAAGGGCATCACGCCTAATGCTGCGGCAAAGGCCACCAAACCGGAACCCGCCGGGAAGGAAATGCCCAGGGGGAAGCGGGTGTGAGAGTCGCCGCCAGTTCCCACGGTGTCGGGGAGCAGCATCCGGTTCAGCCAGGAGTGGATGATGCCATCGCCGGGACGCAAGGCGACGCCGCCACGGGTGGAGAAGAAGTCGGGAAGCTGTTTGTGGGTTTTGACATCCACCGGTTTGGGATAGGCGGCGGTGTGACAGAAGGTTTGTAAGGTCAAGTCGGCGGAGAACCCGAGACAGGCGAGTTCTTTGAGTTCGTCGCGGGTCATGGGGCCGGTGGTGTCTTGGGAACCGACGGTGGTCATGACCGGTTCGCAAGAGGTTCCGGGGCGCACGCCGGGAAGTCCGCAGGCTTTCCCCACCATTTTCTGAGCCAGGGTGAAGCCTTTGCCGGTTTCTTCGGGGAGTTCGGGACGGGCGAAGAGGGTGCTAATTTCGAGTCCCAGGGCTTCGCGGGTTTTGTCGGTGAGGCTGCGTCCGATGAGTAGGGGAATGCGGCCGCCTGCGCGAACTTCGTCGAGGATGGTGTTGGGCTTCAGGGTGAAGGTGGCGATGACTTCACCGTCTTTGGTGATTTCGCCTTTGTAGGGATGGATGGTGATGACATCCCCGGTTTCCATCTTGGTGACGTCGCATTCGATGGGGAAGGCGCCGGAGTCTTCCCCGGTGTTGAAGAAGATGGGGGCGATGCTACCGCCGAGGATGAAGCCGCCGGAACGTTTGTTGGGAACGTAGGGGATATCGTGTCCGATGTGCCACAGCAGGGAGTTCATGGCGGATTTCCGAGACGACCCGGTTCCCACTACGTCGCCGACGTAGGCTAGGGGATGCCCTTGTTTTTTGAGTTCGGCGATGGTGTCTAGGCCTTCTGGCATTCTCGACTCCAGCATGGAGAGGGCGTGGAGGGGAATGTCGGGGCGGGTGGTGGCGTGGGGGGCGGGGGAAAGGTCGTCGGTGTTGGTTTCGCCGGGAACTTTGAAGACGGTGACGGTGACGGCTTCGGGTACTTTGGGTTTGTCGAGGAACCAGGCGGCGTTGGCCCAGGCGTCTACGACTTGTTTGGCGTAGGGGTTGGTGTCGGAGAGTGCTAGTACGTCGTTGAAGGCGTCGAACACCAGCAGGGTGGTGCTGAGGGCGGTTGCAGCGGCGGCGGCGAGGTTGCTGTCGCTGGATTTGAGCAGTTCGACGAGGGATTGGACGTTATAGCCGCCGACCATTGTCCCGAGAAGGGAGACTGCGCCTTGTTTGGAGATGAGGGGACATTGGATTTCTCCTTTGGCGATTCCGGTGAGGAATCCGGCTTTGACGTAGGCGGCTTCGTCTACGCCGGGGGGAACGCGGTCGCGTAGAAGCATCAGCAGGAATTCTTTTTCCTCGTCTGGCGGGTTTTTGAGGAGTTCGCACAGTTCGGAGGTTTGTTCGGCGGTGAGGGGAAGGGGGGGAATGCCCAGGGCTTCCCGTTCGGCGGCATGTTGGCGATACGCTTCTAACATTGCGCTGTTTCTCTCCTTGTTCTTCTCTAACGACAGCGGTTTATTTATGGTAGTCAATCGCGGTAATGAATCTTAACGATCCTACGGTGCGATGGGTGATGACCGCTAGGGTGTGGGGATTGTATATCTTTACGCTAACGAGCGATCGCCCCTTTTGTCTTGAAAGATATGGAGAAGTCTTGACTTGAATGAGGTGAAGGGTTAAGGGCTGCCGTGACGCGATCGCCTAGCCAAAGCCTCGCGCCACTGGAGTTCGGGTTGGCGCGACGGTACGGAATTGTAGGCGGTTGGTGTGCGGCAAATACAGGGTATAGGTAGCCCGATCGAGATCGCGCGACAGACTACCAACACCGATGACTTTACGAGGAGTTAGAGTTTGGGAAACGGGGGGAATATCGCCGTCTAAGGTAGTGACTTGGGAACCGATCGCACCGGATTCGAGATGACATTCAAAGGCTAAGCCGGAACGCCCGCAAAAGAGCTGGTTGGCTTGGGCGCGGAGTAGGCGATCGAGCAGAATGGTGGGTGGGGTGTTGGGGGTGAGTTCGTCGCTCGGACTGACGGTGCTACCGTGAATGAGGAGACAGTCGAGTTCCAAAAAGCCAAAGTCGAGCGATCGCAGCCATTCAACGCTCTCTCGTGAAAGATTGTTCCAGAGTTTTTCGAGAACGTCGTCGCCGTAAGTCTCCCGCAAGGCTTGGGCTTCAGGATCGCCACCAACGCCGTGCAGGTTGAAATATTGCTCTTCCCACCATCCCGTACAAATTTGCGGGACGGGTTCCCCAGCTTTGGGCGATCGCAACCGTTCGACTAACGCCTCGCAGTCGGGATGTAATCCCACCACATCACCCAAAATATAAAGTGTGTCTACGGGGATACGCTGGCGGCGAATGTCTTTCAAAACGGCTTCGTAGGCGGCGAGGTTGCCTTCAACTCCGCTCAAAATCGCCCAGTGGTTTGCAGTGGTCCAAATCACGATAGTTTTCGCTTGCGTTTAAGGGTAGTGGCTGTGAAAGGGTGCGATCGCGGGTTTACCGCTGACAAAGATGGGTGGGATCGTCGGCGCGTTCGGCAAATTCCCAACCTCGGGACAGTCGCCAAGCAAAGATTTTCGGTAAGCCGTTTTCCACGATCGCCGCGCAGGTTTTGCGGTAGTCGTAGGGAACTTCTCGCAGGTCGGCATTTTCGGTTTCGGTGTCGTAAATGACGTAGGTAGCGTTGGGGCGACCGTGGCGCGGCTCGCCGACGGAACCCGCGTTGATAATGCGTTTGAGGGAAGTCGTAAGCTGTCGTTCGGGTTGGGAAATCGCGTCTGGTCCGCTGACGCGCAGGGCGATCGATCCATCTTCGAGCGATCGCACGTAAGGGACATGGGTATGGCCGCAAAACAACACGTCGGCTTCGGCAGACAGCACCCGTTCGAGGGCGATGAAACTGTCGAGTTGCGGCATCAGATACTCGTGTTGGCTGTTGGGACTGCCGTGAACGAAGCTTAAATTCCCCTCTCGCCAAGTTAGGGGTAACTGTCCGAGGTATTCCCGCACGTCGGGACGGACGACCTCGTTCGTCCATTGGTGTGCTTGCAATCCTCGCCGTTCTGCGAGTTGGGAGGGATAGCTACATTCGCAAGCGTTGAGTCCTTCAACGATGTCTTCGTCCCAGCAGCCTTGAACGGTGGGGATATTCAACGATCGCACGCGATCGACCACTTCGTTGGGATAGGGACCGTAGCCCACTAAATCGCCCAGACAGACGATGCGATCGCAATGTTGGCGATCGATATCTTTCAACACGGTCTCGAAGGCTTCTAAGTTACCGTGGATGCAAGACAAGACAGCGAATTTCATCGAGAAACCTCCTGGAGGGGTTGGGTTTCAGTTTTCAGATACGCCTGATATTGGCTGAGGGTGGCATCGGAGAGGCAACTGTCCTGTAAGGTTTCGGTGAGGGCAGCGCGATCGAGGTGGTTCCCTACAATTTCGAGACCGCTAAACTGTTGCGGTCGTCCGTCTAGAGTGCGCGGTCGGTTCAACTCGGTATATTCGGAGCGATCGCCTTCACCCGATCGCTCGACGTATTGAAAAGTAAAGACACGTCCGTCTGCCAGGTTAAAGATTCCTTTGGCCCGTTTGACGTCGCCGTAAGCCCCGAGGGTGAGTTCTTGCCAAAAAACATCCAAACTCGCCGGATCTAGCACTTCAGAGGTCAGCAACAGTCGTTGCAATTCGGACAGGGTGTCCCAGGGCATTTCTAGGCCAGTCACGGTCTCGTCAGCCCAGTTCGACCATTGACTCGGTTGGGGCGTCGGAGGGGCGATCGCCACGCTGTGCAGGGGATTTAGGGGCAGTTGCAAGGATTGCAGGGCGATGTGAAAGCCAACTTCGATGTAGATCGGACATCCCGCCGCTTGGTATTCGACGAGAGCGGTGGCGGCGCGATCGTCTTCCAGAACCGTGAGGTTGGGAAACTGACTCGAGAGCAACGTGGCATCGAGGGGGAAAGACCCACCGCCGAGGTGGAAATAGACGGGGGAGGCTTCGAGATTTTGCTGGAGTTGTTGGGCAATCCAACGGGTTTTTCCGGCCCCGGAGGGACCAATAACGAGCCATGTAGAAGGTTCGGACATGGGAACGGATACCAAGGCGAGCAGGAAAAGAAAAGCGCGATCTTCGCCCAGCGCGATCGCGCTGGGAAACCATGAGATTTAATGGAAGGCGGGCGTGTGACGAATGAGACTCATGAACTCCTGGCGGGTACGAACGTCTTCGGCAAATGCGCCGCGCATGGCACTACTCACCGTCCAAGAACCGGGCTTCTGCACCCCGCGCATCACCATGCACATATGGGTGGCTTCGACGACGACGGCGACGCCTTGGGGTTTGAGGATGGATTCGATGGCTTCGGCGATACGGTTGGTGAGGCGTTCTTGGACTTGCAGGCGACGGGCGTACATTTCGCAAATTCGGGCGATTTTGGACAGTCCGATGACACGACCGTTGGGAATGTAGGCGACGTGAACGCGACCGATAATCGGCAGAATGTGGTGTTCGCAGGAACTGAAGATGTCGATGTCGCGCACGAGTACCATTTCATCGGTGTCTTCGTGGAAGACGGCGCCGTTGAGCAGTTCGTCGAGAGATTGGTTGTAGCCCTGGGTGAGAAATTTTAGGGCTTTGACGACGCGCTTCGGGGTGTCTCGCAGTCCTTCGCGATCGGGATCTTCACCGAGTCCTACGAGCAAGGTGCGAACCGCTCGTTCCATTTCTTCGGTGGAAACTTGGGTTCGGGTGGCTTCGGGAATGTTGGCGATCGCAGCTTCAGAGGGCAAGAATTCAGATGAAAATTGTGAGGTCATAGTATTCGCTGGGCGATGAGAAACCGTTTTTTGACATCAGGAGATAAAACCAACATCAAAGAAGCGATGGGTATTTATCTTGTGTAAAATCTCGATATATTCAGTTTTTAGGCTGAAAGATTTGTGGTTTTTGTAGGTCAAAAAAACACTAAAATTGGCTAAAACTAAATTTCGATCCGATCTTTATGCAACTTAGAAAAATAACCTTATTTTTGATTTAGTTTAAACTCGAGTTTTTCTGGAGCCGCAAGGCAGTTTTTAAGCGATTCGTGAAGGCGATCTCGATCGAGATCTCGACCGATAAACACGAGTTGATTTTTGGGCGGATTGTTTTCCCACTCCGTTACATCGAGAACGCAGCGTTTTCCACTCAGTTGAAAAATATGTTTCTGCTGGCTTTCTTGAAACCAGAGAATCCCCTTGGCTCGGAAGACTTCTGGCGGGAGTTGGCAGAGAAAGTCTTGAAATTTTTCGATTAAAAATGGGCGATCGCTCTGAAAAGATATCGAAACAAATCCGTCGTTTTCTAAGTGATGGGAATGATGGTGGTGTTCGTGGTGATGGTGTTCTTCGTGGTGATGGTGTTCGTGATGGTGTTCGTCATGGTACTCACTAGGATTGTTGTACCCCACATCGAGAATGAGGGGAAGCGGAACGTTTCCATACTCACAGCGAAGAATTCTCGCGTCTTCTTTCATCTCTCCAATCTTCGCTTCGACGTCGTTCAATCGCTGCGAATCGACTAAATCGGTTTTATTGAGCAAGATGACATCGCTATAGATTAACTGCTTGGTCGCCGCTTCGCTGGTATAGTATTTTTCGTTGAAATTCTCTGCATCGACAGTTGTTAAAACGGAATCGAGACGGGTGAAGTACCGTAACTCTGTCCCCACAAACGTCAACATGATGGGAAGGGGATCGGCGATTCCTGTGGTTTCGACAATTAAGTAATCTAGCTTGTTTTGCCGCTCTAAAACATTGTAGACCGCATCGACTAACCCTTCGTTAATCGTGCAGCAAATGCAGCCGTTGCTGAGTTGCACCATATCTTCTTCCATGGATACCAGCAATTGGCTGTCAATATCAATATCGCCGAACTCGTTGACGAGAATTGCGACTTTTAAGTTTTGACGATTGTTCAGAATATGGTTGAGCAGCGTTGTTTTTCCACTGCCGAGAAATCCCGTAATGATTGTAACCGGCATTCCCTGTTTGGGAAGCTCTAAGGTTGGGGGTTGAGAGGCGGTGCGATCGCTCATCTTAGACCTAGATCGTCGGTTTTCAACAGCCAGGACAACGAGGGGAGAGCCGTTTGGGTTGGCGACTCTCGCCAAATGTGAGAATGATTCTTATTATACATAAGTTGTCCTGTAACTGAAGCTGTGGTGAGAAATTTGTCAGATCGGTTTCCGAACGCCGTGGATGTGGCGGTGGTGGGTGCGGGCCCTCAAGCGTTAACGCTGGTGACGCATCTTTTGCAGAAAAAGAAGTCGCTGCGCGATCGCCTGGCGATTTTCGATCCGGCGGGAACCTGGATGCAGCGTTGGAAACAGCAGTTCGCGGCTTTAGAGATTCCCCATTTGCGATCGCCTGCGGTTCACCATCCCGATCCCGATCCCTATGCGTTGCGGCGTTTTGCAACTTCGCGTTCGAGGGAACTGTTTCCCCCCTACGATTTACCGGGAACTCGGCTATTTGAGGAGTTTTGCGAGGATGTCGTTCGGCGTTGGGAATTGAGCGATCGCGTTATTCCCAGGCGCATCACCCACATCGAACCGGCGAAGTATCGGGGAACTCGTCGATTTCGCCTGGAATCGGCGGAGGGTTCGACTTGTCTGGCGCGACGGGTGGTTTTGGCGACGGGTGAGGGACTCCCAAACTTTCCTGATTGGGTGAAGTCTCTTCCGCCACTGCACCCCCCAGACGCTTTACAGCATTCCAACCACATTGATTTGCGGCGATTGCACTTACAACAGCGTCGCGTTCTCATCGTGGGAAGCGGACTCACCAGCGGACATTTGGCGATCGGTGCGGTGAAACGAGGTGCGACGGTGACGATGGTGGCGCGACGGGAGTTTTACGGGAAGTTGTTCGACGCCGATCCGGGTTGGTTGGGGCCGAAGTATTTGAAGGGGTTTCACGCGGAACGGGATTGGGACAAACGCGCGGCGATGGTGCGATCGGCGAGAAATGGCGGGTCTCTAACTCCGGCAATTTTATTGAAATTGCGGCAACTGGCACGACAGGGAAAGGTGGAGTTTGTGGAAAATTGCCAAATCGCAACGGCAGCTTGGACAGAGGCAGGATGGCGCGTTGAGGCGGCGCAATCGGGTAAAACGCTTTCGTCGCAACGGTTCGATCGCTTGTGGTTGGCGACAGGAACCCACTTTGACATCCGCCAAAATCCGCTGTTCGCGGCGATGTGGGAAACTCATCCGGTTCCCGTGGTGGGGGGACTTCCGGTGTTGAGCGATCGCCTGCGTTGGGGGAACTGCGAACTCTTTTTAATGGGGGCTTGGACGGCTTTACAGGTGGGTCCGGTGGCGCGAAACTTGTATGGGGGCAAGTTAGCGAGCGAGTGTATCGTTCCGGCGTTGACGAAGGCGAGTCTGGCGTTACCGATGTCGGTGTAGTGGCGATCGCCGTCTCGGGGAACTCGAGCGTTCCGTACAATAGGGATTATAAGGACGCGATCGAGACGGCGATGTCAAGGAAAATTGGTGAGTTAGATTCGGGGAAGTTTTAAGGTGAATTTACCTTGACCCGCGAGAAGGAACCCGCGCTCTACCCGAGAGGGTGAGCGTCGAG
>NZ_JBNGCO010000146.1:0-9871 GCF_049974805.1 Baaleninema sp. | reverse complement strand
CCTGTAAACTCTGCAAACCCCTGGGGGCTTGTTTGGCGTTTCGCGGCATTGAAGGGTGCGTTCCTTACCTCCACGGTTCTCAAGGATGCGCCACCTATATGCGCCGCTACATTATCAGTCACTTCCGCGAACCTATTGACATCGCCTCCTCGTCGTTAAGCGAAAAACACGCGGTTTATGGCGGCGGTCCGAATCTGAAGAAAGGCATTCTCAACGTCATCGAAAAATACGGGGCGAAAGTGGTGGGAATTGCCACCACTTGTTTGACGGAAACTATCGGCGACGATATTCCGATGTTGCTGAATGAATTTCAGAAAGAATTCGGCGAAGACCATCCCCTTCCGACGCTAATTCGCGTTTCGACGCCCAGCTATAGCGGCACGCACATGGAAGGATTTCACGCTACGGTTTGTTCGGTCGTGGAACAACTGGCTTCGGATAAAGGGAACGCTCCGGCTAATGCGGTTAACCTGCTTCCAGGGTTGGTTTCTCCGGCGGATTTGCGGTATTTGCGAGAGGTTCTGGAGGATTTTAAACTTCCGGTGACGTTGCTTCCGGACTTCTCCGATACCCTCGACGCTCCCGCACAAACGGACTATGAAAAGATTCCGGAGGGGGGAACTTCTCTCAATGCGATTGGCAGCATGGGACGCGCTCACGCGACTTTGGAATTTGGTCGGGTTTTATCGGGTGCATCGAATACGGGCGGTAAAGGATTGGCGAAACGTTTTGGGGTGCCGTTATATTCTCTGGGAATGCCGATTGGTTTGCGGGAGAGCGATCGCTTCTTTGAAACTCTGGAAACCGTCTTCAACTGTCCCACTCCTGCTAAACACGATCGAGAACGGGGACGGCTCGTCGATGCTTATGTGGACTGTCACAAATATCTGTTTGGAAAGCGCGTCGTTGTTTATGGGGAAGAAGATTTGGTGGTGGCGTTGACGTCGTTTTTATCGGAAGTGGGAATGCAGCCAGTGTTGTGTGCTTCGGGTGGTAAAAGCGGACAGTTACAAGGGGCGATCGAAGCGGTAACGTCTGACATTTTAAAAGTGCCGCCCGTGGTACGGGAAGGGGTGGACTTCTACGAAATCGCCGCCGAAATCGACTGTCTTCACCCCGATATGCTCGTGGGAACCAGTAAAGGCTATCCCCTGGCGCGATCGCACAACATCCCCCTGATTCGCGCCGGATTCCCCATTCACGATCGATTCGGCGGACAGCGCATTCTTCATCTGGGCTATCGCGGTACCCAAAACTTACTCGATCGTATAGTCAACGCCGTTATCGAGAAAAAACAAGCCGACTCTCCCGTTGGATACGGCTATTTGTGATGTAGCCGTAGGGTGCGTGACTTGAAAAATCGGGTGTCGAACCTGAAACCGATCGATCGTCACGCACCGCCCCCACAAGCCCATCCATCGATTCTCCATCAATTATCCCTTGTCAATTCTCAATTCTCAATCACCAGCCATGACCACCATCAATTACGAACAACATCCCTGTTTCAACCCCCGCGTTAAGGGACAGTTCGGACGGGTTCACCTCCCCGTTGCGCCGAAATGTAACGTACAGTGCAACTATTGCAACCGCAAATACGATTGCGTCAACGAAAGTCGTCCCGGCGTCACCAGTACGGTACTGTCTCCCGAACAAGCCGTTGTCTATATGGACAAGGTTCTCGAAGCGGAACCGAGAATCACCGTCGCGGGAATTGCAGGACCCGGCGATCCTTTCGCCAACCCCGAAGAAACCCTCGGAACCATGCGTCTGCTGCGCCAACAATATCCCGATTTGATTCTCTGTTTGGCGACGAACGGACTGGGACTCAAACCGGAATACGTCGAAGAAATCGCAGAAATCGGCGTCAGCCACGTGACCGTCACGATTAACGCCGTCGATCCCGAGATTACGCGCCACGTCTACCGTTGGGTTCGGGACGGAACGCGGGCGTTGCAGGGCAAAAAAGGGGCAGAACTCCTTTTAGAACGCCAACTTTCGGCAATTCGCGCTCTCAAAGCGGCGGGAGTTGTCGTCAAAGCCAATTGCATCGTGTTACCGGGCATTAACGACACGCATATTGTGGATGTGGCGAAGAAAATGGCCGAGTTGGGGGTGGATTTGTTCAACGCGATGGCGATGTATCCCACCCCAGAAACGCCGTTTGAATCTTTGGGAGAACCGGATGCGATTTACATGGCGCAAATTCGCAAGGCTTGCGAGCGATATTTGCCGCAAATGCGCCACTGTACCCGATGCCGCGCTGATGCGGTGGGGTTACTGGGAGAGGATCGATCGAGCGAGTTTCACGGCTGTCTCGTCGCCTGTTCTCGCAGTGCGGTTCCCAAACACCAGATCGATCGCCCTTACGTCGCTGTTACTTCGATGGAAGGCTTACTCGTCAACCAACATCTCGGCGAATCCCAAACCTTACAAATTTGGCAACAAACAGATACCGGATTTGCTTTCGTCGAAGAACGCAACGCACCGACACCGGGACAAGGATTCGAGCGGTGGAAACAGTTAGCAGGTATTCTTAAAGACTGTCGCGCCGTGTTAACCAGCGGTATCGGAACGACGCCCCGTCGAATTCTCGTGAAATCGGGAATTATGCCCGTTGAAACTAACAGTTTTATCGAAATGGCGTTGCAAGCTGTTTACGCTGGGGAAGATGTCTCGAAACTGAAACCCAAACGCCAAAAATCCGAATGTGGCGGCGGTAAAACCACCGTTTCCGCCGGATGTCGCGGCGACGGCACCGGTTGCGGCTGATGGTTGGGTGTGTGACGCGGCTAGGGAATGTGGCTGAAATCAGGTCAATGTGGTGTTTCCGCGTCACGCACCGCCCCCGATCGGGAGATGAGGGGATGGGAAAATACGTTAAATTTATATATTTTTCGTTATACACCGATACAGTTTTAATAACATTTTTGTAAAATTTGTTTCAATGAGTTAAAAATTCTTAACAACAATTCTCATGAAATCAGTTTAAGGTAACAAATTAGGCGCTCGTCCCCAATGGGTTGGTAAAGCTCGATACGCCGAATTCAAGCAAACTGTAAATTATAGCAATCTTTTCTTTAGTATGAGTAGTAACCTCGCGACGAAACTTCGAGAAGGGACGAAGAAGTCCCACACCATGGCCGAAAACGTTGGCTTTATCAAATGTTTCTTGAAAGGGACGGTCGAGAAAAACTCGTACCGTAAACTTGCCGCCAACTTTTACTTTGTCTATTCGGCGATGGAAGAAGAGATGGAACGCCATCGCAACCATCCAATTTTGTCGAACGTTTACTATCCGCAACTCAACCGAAAATCGAGCTTAGAGCAAGATTTGAGTTTCTATTTCGGGTCGGACTGGCGCGAAACGGTGGCGCCTTCGGAAGCGGGAAAAGCGTATGTGGCTCGCATCCGTCAGGTGTCTAACGAAGAACCGGAACTGTTGTTAGCCCACTGCTACACTCGTTATTTGGGCGATCTCTCGGGCGGTCAAGTCCTCAAAAAAATCGCCCAACAAGCGATGGGGTTGCAAGACGGCCAAGGAACGGCGTTTTACGACTTCCAAGAGATTCCCGACGAGAAAGCGTTTAAAAACGAGTATCGTCAGGCGATGAACGATCTGCCCATCGACGAAGCCACGGCCGATCGCATCGTAGACGAAGCCAACGATGCTTTCAAGCTGAATATGGCGATGTTTGAAGAACTCGAAGGTAGCTTGATTAAAGCGATCGGTCAAATGCTCTTCAACGCCTTAACTCGCCGTCGCACGCGCGGTTCCACGGAAGCGGAAGAGCAAGCCGCTGCTGCGGGTTAATGTGATGATGTGATGGGGAGAGAGGGAAAGAGGGAGATAATTTCACATCATCCCATCACCCCATCACCCCATCATCTCATCATCCCATCATCCCATCATCCCATCATCTCATCATCCCATCATCTCATCATCCCATCATCTCCCCATCACGGCTCGAACAACCCGGCTTCGGGGGAACTGATGCGGGCGCAGGGACTGAGGGCGGAAAAGATTTGTTTTCCGTAACTGCGATAGATGGCTCGCACGTCGAGAAGCGCCACAACTCCTCGATCGTTGCGAACGGAGGCGATCGATCTCTGAAGTTCTCCTAACGCCGTTGGAAGGAGATACAGGCGAAACCAGTCTTTTCGTAATTGTTTGTAGTAGGCGACGCGCCCCGCGACTAGGGGATCTTCGAGAGATGGGAAGGGAAGAGTGGCGATCGCGAACAGTTTCGGGGGTGGAAACTCGCTCTGGTGTTCTCGCCAAAACTCCCATCCGGTGACGAGAATTCCTCGGGAGACGCGAACGGGGTTATCGACGCGGACGCGAGAGCCGAATTCGGCGGCCAGGGTGGCGCCCACGATCGCTCTGAGGGGAACGTCCCCGACGACAATAACGATGAGATCCTCTTCCTCGGACTCGCTGCTGGTATGGCTGCTGCTGATGCGGATGAGGGTATGTAACTCCTCGAGGAGGGCGTCGCGGAATTGCGGCGTGTTGGGAAGGGGAAGCCCTTCGGGGGCGTAGAGGTGGACGAAGGAATGCTGGCGATCGGGGGAAAATTTGACGCAGGTGAGATCTTCGATTCCCAACCGCTGGCGAAAGCTGAAGGCGTCGCGATCGACCCCCAAAGCCCCGCCGACAAAGACTGTCGGTTGTTGCGTCCACAGGGGGCGTAGGGCGCCGGAGACTTCCGCCGGACTGCAATAGAGGGAAAACTGACCTTCTTGGCGATCGATATCGGCCCAGACGAAACTGTGGCGCGATCGCAACCGCTGTCCGAACTGACGCCAGGGCTTGGGAATTGCGTCGGGTTCGGCGGTAAGTTGGCGCAACCATCCCCGCTCTTCGGTATGCAGCAGCCCGCCGCCGTAAGGGTTTGCGGGTCGATCGAACACCGATTTAGTGAGCCGAACGCGGATGTCGCGAATCTTCTCGGCGTATTGGGGGCGAGCCTCCATCAACGCCCCCCAGTCTCCCGGTTCGAGGCGGGCGGTGAGAAATTGGCGCGTCCACTGTTCCCAATCGTCGGCGCCGTCGAGGAGGGTGGGAATTCCAGGGGGAAACCGCCCTGAATCGGTGGTTTTGGACTCCAACCAGGCTTGAGGAGACGTTAGCAGCAAGCCGTGAAAGTCCTCGCCGGGCCAGCGATCGCCCTCGACGACGGTTTTCGGCGAATCTAAGGTTTTCGGTAAATCTAACCCTGTTGGCGAATCCAACCACTGCTGCAATTGGGGGATTTCCACCGACAGCAACCGCTTGCGAACGGATTCCGAGGCGATAGCGATCGCGCCGCCGGGCCAGAGTAACATCGGCATGAGATAACTGAGGGCGTAGCGTTCTTCCGAGGCGGGAAACACCCCCGTTTGAATCAGGGCGTCTCGTCCCAAGCGCAAGGCCCGCGCCACCAACCGCGCCATCGTCAAATGGTGCGGCCAGCGATCGCCGGACTCTCGTAAAAACGCTCTCAGGGCGGTGTGAACTTCAGCTTCAATCACAAAACCGATGCGAAAAATAGAAAAAACAACGATCGATCGACCCGACTCGCACCAAAGGACTCGAACCTAGGGTTATCGCTCTCGTTTCTCGAGGGGCGATCGCGAGGTCAGATCGCCTGCGTTCCCATCTCGACCTTAGCGAACTTCGTCGAACGAATAAAATCCTTGCACGAAATTGAGGATTTCAGACAACGACGGTAACACCACCTGCGCCCGCTGCGAGGACAGCGCACTCATGGGAATTCCCAGTTCCGCCGCATTGAAAAAGCGCTTCCCAAACGTGGGATTGCTAAACACCGTCAGGGTTCGATCGCTGGAATTGGAAATCGAGGTTTGCGTCGACGCTTGGAAAAACTCCAACTGGCTGGCGTCAGGGTCCGACAACACAGGACATTTCAAATTACTGACTTTGCGGAGGCGCTGCATGATCGCCACGCTGAGTTTCGCCGCTTGATTAGCCGCTTTAACCCCCAAAACGTCCTGACTCTTCGTTTGTACCAAGCGCACCAAATTCAAAATCGTTTTTTGCGTGTTGTCGGCGTCCTTAAACGGTAAAACCGCCACGAACGCCGTGGGAAACAACATTTCGTCGCTCTCGACGCGGAACGTCAGCGTCGTGCGGCGATACCCCACTTCAATACTCGGTGGTTGTCCCATATCGGGATATTGTTCCCCGAGTTGGTGGTACAGATTCGTCAACGCCAACATCGCCGCGCTGTCGATGGGCGTATCGATCGCGATTTGCACCGTGGGGGGCGTTTGATTGAAAAACCGCTCGAAATTCTCGCGATCGAACCGCACGATTTGGCTGTGATCGCCGTTGGGACTGACATCGAGCCAATCGCAACTCATCCCTTCCGTCGTCAGGTTAAACCGCGCCACGCCGTAAAGTTTCGTTCCCGTCAAAATCGCCCCGCTCAAATCCGCTCCTTCCCAATCAGCGCGAATCAAATTTGACTGAGTGAGATCGGCGTGGACGAAACTGGTATTGAGCAAATTGGCGCAACTGAGGTTCGCCCCAATGAGGTTCGCCCCGCTCAATTTCGCCTCGCTCAAATCCGCCCAGCGCAAGTTGGCCCCGCTCAAATCCGCCCAGCGCAGGTTCGCCCCCCGCAGGCTGGCGCCGCTGAGGTTGGCGCGGTGAAGGCGAGCGTGACGTAACTCGCAATTGCTCAAATCCGCCCCGCTCAAATCCGCTTTGCTGAAATCCGTTCCGATGAGGTTGGCGTTGACGAGAATCGCCGCCACCAGGGAACTTCCTCGTAAATCCGATTCGTTGAGGTTGGCGCCGCTCAAATCCGTTTGGCGCAACGTAGACTCTCGTAAGTCGGCGGCGTTGAGGTTCGCCCCCGTCAAATCCGCTTGGCTGAGGTTGGCGCGAATCATTTCCGCCCGAATCAGGGCGGCTTCCTTTAAGTCAGCGTGGCTGAGGTTGGCGCGAATCATGTTAGCGACGTTGAGAATCGTCCCCCGCAGGTTCGCCCGCACGAGGTTGGCACCGCTCAAACGGGTGACGTTCATTTTGGCGTAGCTGAGGTTCGCCCCGCCCAGATTGGCGCCGCTGAGGTTGGCGATACTCAAAATAGCGTGGCTGAGGTTGGCGTCGCGCAAGTCGATGCGGCTGAGGTTGGCTTCACTCAGCACGATCGCGCCGAAGTCTCGCTCTCCGGCGGCGTATCGTTCCAGTAGTTCTTTGAGTGTCATAACCAACTCTCCTCGCGACGTTCGGATTTCACCCTCGTATTGAATGCAGCACCCCAAACAAAAGGACGCGATCGATTGATCGCGGCTCCCAAAGCCATTGTACGGTTTGAAGTTACGCAGCTACAAGCGATCGGCGTCGAGGGCAGGGCTAGAGATTTTGACAAAGTCGAAAATGACAAAGGGAGGAGGGAGCGTGTGAGTACAGGCTTCGGAGAGGCTGGAATCGAGAGAATTTTTACTTTCAGCCGCTTGCAGTCGTTGTTTGCCAAATTTCGGATGGTGTTGAACTTCTAGGGTTTGATTTTTCGAGTTGGAGAGGATGATGTGGGTGGGGGTGTTGAAAAAATCCCGTCCGGTATCGCGATCGAACCACTGGGTTTCCACGTTGCGAATGGCGTTGGCGCGCTCGATGGCTTGGTTGAACGCCCCTCGCAACCGTTCTATATAGCGCAGTTGTCCAGCTTCTAAACTTTCCCGTTCTTTGGTTTGTAGCAGTTGCACCAAGTTTTTGATGTTCGTTTGCGTCACCTTCGCATCTCGAAAGGGTAACACGACGATGTAAGCCATTGGAAACAGTTGCGTATCGTTGTCGAGGCGAAAGGTGATGACGGTACGGCGATCGGTGACTTCGATATTGGGCGATCGCTTCAACAGGGGATAGTGACGGGCGATGCGATAGTAAATTTCCGCCAGCGCCACATGAGAGGCGGGATCGAGAACCATATCCACGAGAATTCGCACCGTCGGAAGGGATTCGTTGAAAAAATCCGTCACCTGTTCCGAGGAAAACCGTTGAATATGAGTTCCGTCGCCGTTGGCGCTCAAATCCACCCACTCGCAAACCGTCCCCTCGCTTTTGAGTCCGAAGCGAGAGACTCCATGCAGTTTCGCCCCCGTCAGCGTCGCCCCGCTCAAATCCGCTCCCATCCAATCGACGCCCATCAGGTTCGATCGCGTCAAATCCGCGTACACCAAACTCGCATCCAGCAAGTTCGCCCCGCTCAAATCCGCCCCCGACAGGTTCGCCCCGCTCAATTTCGCCCCGCTCAAATCCGCTCCCGACAGGTTCGCCCCACTCAAATCCGCCCAACGCAGGTTCGCCCCGCGCAAGTCGGCTTCGATGAGTTTCGCCCCGCTGAGTTTGACTTGTCGGAGTTCGGCGTTTCGCAAACTCGCCCCGCTCAAATCCGCCCAGCGCAGATTGGTGCGGCGAAACGTGGCTTGTTCCAGGTTCGCCCCCCGCATCTGAGCGTAACTGAGATCGACTTCGCTGAGGTTGGCACCTTGGAAGTTGGCGTGGGGAAGCTTGGCTTCTTTGAGCATCGCCCCGCTGAGGTTGGCGCCCCGCAAATCCGTACCGCTCAAATCCGCCCGCAGCATTTCCGTGCGAATCAGGGAAGCGCGAGAGAGATCGGCGCCGCTCAAATCAGCGCGAATCAGGTTGGCGACGTTGAGATCGGCGTCTCGTAGGTTGGCGCCTCGCAGGTTGCTGCTGCTGAGTTTGGCGACGTTGAGTTTCGCCCCTTTGAGGTTCGCCCGCGTCAGGTTCGCCCCGCTGAGGTTCGCGACGCTCAAACAGGCGTTTCGCAGGTTGACGCGGGGGAGATTGGCTTGGCTGAGGTTGGCTTCGCTGAGGTTGACGCCGATAAACCGTCGTACACCCGTCGCGTATTTTCGTAAGAGTTCTTCTGCTTCCATAACGCCGTCCTGATGCTCTTTCCCCCTTCGACGATAGCTGACAGAGAGGGTCGATCCCGTCGAGGGTGGGGCAAATCCCGTATTCCGTTTAATGCCGATCGTACACGAGAAATTCGACCCCCGTAGGCGGTCGATCGAGCCAAAGCGATCGAGAACCTCCCTCACAGAGCGTCTCGTCTCGCCCTTGCGATCGAGTCTCAATTTTTCCCCTCGATGCCATTCCCTCGCTAAAATACCCCATGGAATATCGGGGGTGTCGATCGCCCGTTGATGGGCGCTAACGGTCTCGAAACCGTCAAAAGCTACAGTTTAAAAATGGAGCGATCGAATAATTATTTTTGAATTTATTAAATTATATCTTATTCTATAGCCATAGGAAATGATTCGTGGCCAAATCCCCGATCGATCCAGGGCTGTGCTAGATCCCCGGCATCTCCAAGATGCCGGGGATCTAGAGACAGATCTAGAGACAATCCGATCTTCGTTCGATCTTGAGTTTCACTTCTATGAATTGCCACAATTGACTTAGGATTGCTATATATTTAAACTTCAATAAAAGATTTGCATTGGCGGCATCTCAACCATGTAAATTTATCAGATCGGAGTCTCTACACTGAATTGAGCTGTTGTTGGGTTTCGCTATCGCTCCCCCCAACCTACCGCAAACTTATCTTTTTGCCCAAGTGAGATGCACCCCTTGGCTTTCATAATAAATCTACAATCTGGAATATAAAATCTGGAAGATAAAAAGATAGATTTCGGGCTATCGATCGCCCTCAAAATAAAGTATTTCAATTAAAAATAAGAGCGTTTCCACTTAATCTTAACCCTTAAAAAATCCGATTTGTTCGTTGTTTTATAAAAATTAACCAAAATTAATAAAATCTAATTTTTGCTTTATAAGTAATTAGTCACCGCAAGAAGAAGCAGGTATTGACAATCGTGGCAAGTGGAGTAG
>NZ_JBNGCO010000145.1:0-9904 GCF_049974805.1 Baaleninema sp. | reverse complement strand
GCCTTCTCGCCCGTGCGAGATTTGCGATCGAACCGGCAACTTCCACAATAATCGCTCATCTTATTAATATAGTTCGCCGAAGCAGCATAAGGCTTCGTCGATAAAATCCCACCGTCAGCAAACGTTCCCATCCCGATGACGTTGGTTTGCATCACCCAATCGTAAGCATCAACAAACGCCGAGTGAAACCACTGTTCCACCTCTTGCGGAGACAGTCCGGCGATAGTGGCAAAATTCGCTAAAACCATCAATCGTTGAATGTGGTGGGCGTACCCCGTGCGTTCCGTTTGTCTCAAAACTTGCCGAATACAATTCATCTGAGTTTTATCAGAATCCCAGAAAAATTCCGGCAACGGAACCTCGTTTTCAAACCAATTCTTTTGCGCGTACTCTTCCCCGAGAAAACCGTACAGCCCTCGCATATATTCTCGCCAACCGAGAACCTGGCGAATAAAGCCTTCGACCCCCGCTAAATCCAAATTGCGATCGCGATACGCAGTTTCGGCGGCGTCGATAACCTCCTTCGCATGCAACAGTCCGAGATTGAGATAGGGAGAAATCAACGAATGCCACATCGTCTCTTCCCCCGTCACCATCGCATCTTGATAAGGTCCGAACGTGGGAAGCCTGCGATCGCAAAAATCCTCTAACACCTGCAACGCCTGCGATCGTGTCACCGCCCAGCCAAACGGTTCCATCTCCCCGTAAGCCACATCCAACCCCCGAACCTGTTCCATCACCGCCTGGGTAATTTCGTCCGGTTCAAATTCCAGCGGCGTCGGCGGATGGAGTTCCCCCTTCGGCGGCTTGCGATTTTGCTTGTCGTAATTCCACTGACCTCCCTCCGGTTCGCCACCGTCCATCAAAACGTCAAATCGCTGGCGTCCGCGACGGTAAAAGGTTTCCAGCAACAGCCGCTTTCGCCCTTTCGCCCAGTCTGCAAATTCCGCCGCCGTCCAGAGAAACAGGTTATTTTCGACAATCGACAGAGAACCGGGTAAATCGGGACGTTGCAGATACCGCGAAAACGGGTAATCGTTCGGTTCCATTACCCGCACTTCCTCGAGGTGGTTCTCGCGAATCCACTCCCGCAGCGGCGTCTCGAAATCCTCGCTAACGCGATAGGTGACGTTCCATCCCGCTTGTTTCAACTCTTCGGCGAAATGACGCATCGCCGACCACACTAAAACCAGTTTTTGACGGTGATAGGGTCGCTGCTGGGCGAAATTCAGAGACTCGATGAAGAGAACTGGGATGTCTGAAGGCGTCTCGAGAGTCGCGAGGGCGGTGTGTTGAAGGGAAAGCTGATTTCCGAGAATCCAAATACCGAAGGTCATAAAGAAGAATTGCTAAACTGTGAGTGCAATTGGCATCACTGCCGACTCGCACCGAAAAGGACGGCTCGATCGATTTTATGTCTGAGGCATCTCAATTCCAGAACGTCCGCGAAACCCCGATTTGGCAACAGGTACTCGATACCCTACGCCAACCGACATCGGTGGGAATTGTTATATCGGTAGGACTCCACGCGATCGCGCTCGTTTCGATTCCTTTATTATCATTGGATTTAGGGTCTCAGGAAGAGGAAACTCTCGACGCCAACCTTGTGGAACTGACGGAGCAAGACCTCAGCCAGTTCGCCCCCCAAGCCACTCAGGACTTTAGCTTTCCGTCTTATGAGTTCGACGAGGAGAGTTTGTCGGGTTTACCGTCTCTGTCGGGACAACCCAGTTTTCCGCCCCCGCCGCCAGCGGATTCGACGGATGAGGGGAGTTCCTCGCGGTGGGACGATTGGAGTTATTGGGACGAGTCCCCCTCCAGCGATACCGATCCTTATTCTGGCAGTTACAGCGATCGCTATTCGGGCGGTTACGGCGACAGTTACAGCGACAGTTACGGCAATACTGACTATTGGGCGCAGTACCAGCAACAATGGCAAGACTGGCTCGATCGTAACGCAGTGGGTCAGCCGCCGTCTCCAACCACGGTTCCCACGGAACCAACGCCGCAAGAGTTAGCCCAGAAGAAGAAAGCGATTCCCGATGGGGGACAGCCAGCGGGAGAGGCTGAAGGAGAAGGCGCAACGTCTGGTGAAACTTCTGGCGAAACTCCTGGCGCAACGTCTGGTGGAAGCGACAGCGGACAGGGATACGCCGAAGGGATGGAAGCCCTCGAGTTATATTACGCTTGGGTGCGGAAACTGTTCGAGGTCGATCCCGCCTTAGAGGGACAAATCGATATTTGGGAACATCAAAATCCCCAGTCTCAGGAGGTTTTGCTACCTTCGCAACAGGCGTTTCAAGAGTTGGTCGATGGCGTTCCTTCGGTGTGGGTGGGGGTTCTCGTGGATGCAGAGGGGCAACTGATGAACGTTACGGTGGAAGAGGGTCAAAACCTGGCGTTGACGGCGCTTCCGCCCCGTCGCAACCCTATTTTGCAACTGGCGTTGCAAGAGGAACTCCTCAAACAAATCGATTTTCCGGAAAGCGATCGCCCTAAAGCCTATTGGTTCGAGGTGAACTTCCGCATCCGGGGGGCTGACGGCGATACGGAAAACACCGACGAGAAAGGATCGGGAACTTCTACGCCGCCGCTGAATTCGCCACCGATGCAACTGGCTCTCCAACAGGCGCAAAAGTTGGAGTTAGCTGAGGAATCTCAACAACGGTGGTTGGCGTATTTGACGAATTTCGAGGAAATGCCCCGTTTGCTGGAGGAACCGCTTTCGCCGATTCGCGTTCCCCTGTCTTATCCGCCGGATGTGGAACCTCCCGCTGAACCGCCTCGGACGGTGTTTGCTGTGGTTCTCGACGCGCAAGGGAGTTTGATTGAAGATCGCGTGCGTCCGTTAGTATTAACGGGGGTCGATCGCCTCGATGAGAGAGCGGTGGAAGTTCTGCGCGAAAACGCCCCCGAGATTCCGATTACGGGTGCGACGACGGCTTATATTTTTACGGTGATATTCGTACCGGAAGGGGAAATGACGACACCGGAACCGACGCCTTCTCCTTCTCCCGATGGCGAACCGTTACCGATGAAGAAAAAACCGCCGATTCAGTGATTTGATCGCTCTGGCGCCAGATCCCCGGCATCTCCAAGATGCCGGGGATCTACACTGAGAGATAGACGGGTTTTAAAGGTTTTATCGAATCCAAAATTCAGGTAACTTATCCGGGTGCATCTCAAAAATGTAAATTTATCAGATCGGAGTCTTTATCCTGAATTGAGCTGTTGTTGGGTTTCGCTATCGCTCCACCCAACCTACGGCAAACTCATATTTTTACATCCATTGAGATGCACCCACTTATCCCAACCGATCTAAGGCTCTTTTGGCAGATTTGCGTAAATCTTCCGCGTCTTCAGTGGCGGTAGTTCCCGCTTCGACTTTATCGAGTTGGTTGAGAATATCTTGAAGGATACTCACGAGTTGGGGACTGTCGGGATTATTGGCAGCGATCGACTGCCAGCGGGAGGTAAGTTCCTTGGCACGATCGAGTGCCATCACGGAATTTCGTTCGTTTTCTAAGCGAATTTTGGCTGTCGCGATATTGCTTTTATACTCTGCCAATTTCGTCTGCGCTTCCACGTAACTGGGATTATCGGGGGGAATACTGTCGAGACGAGAAATGGCATCTTGCCACAAACTGACGATTTGTTCCCAAGTGGCTTCATTGTGAGGTGGATTTTGCGACATTTGCGCCGCTTGCAACGCGAAAGCTTTCGCGCCGTCGAGGAGGCTTCCGCTGCGTTGGCTTCCCGCCGCCGTTCCCACCACCGCTTGGAAATCCCGTCGCGCCGCTTCCAGTTGGAGTTGTGCCGATCGCCCCGCCAGGGTTGGGGAGGGAATCTGAACCAGGCGATCGATCGCCCCTTGCCACTGTGCGATCGCCGCCGATCGCTCTTCTCCACTTTGCGCTTGCTGGTGTTGCTGTTTCGCCGCCTCCAAATCCGCGATCGCTTCGTTTAACCCAGTTTGGGCGTTGTTTTCCTGAAATAACTTCGCCTCCATCCGCGCCACTTGCTGCCGCGCCGCTTTAAACTCATCGTAAGTAAAGCGCCAAGTACAGCCGAATAGCGTGCAGTAGGCTTCGGGATAGTATCCCAAAAACCACACCGGGAGTTTGTCGAGATGTTTTTGGGCTTGAGTGACTTTCTCGGTGCCGAGTTCCAAATCGGCGGCGCTAGTGGCTTGATTAACCAGTTGGTCCGCTTGTTCGACGAGTGCCACCGCTTCCCGATAGCTGTGGTCCATACTCAAGAAACTGGGCAGCAACACCATCGGCATGGTTTTCGCTACCGGACGGCGAATCATAGGATAGGGCAAATTGGCGATATAGACAAAGCCGACGCTACCCACCGCCAGAACCGCCACCCATTTCAATTTAGAAAAAAGTCCGGGGGGACGGTTGGCTTTGGCCGCCCGTTGAATTACGGTTGGGTTAAAGTCGGGATAAATATCGGTGATGGCGTTGGTAATTTCTGTCTCGCTGGCGAATTCACCGGACGCGAACCGCATTTTTTCCAAACGTTTGATGACGATTTGGCGACGCACGCGATCGGCGGCATCGTTGGGAGTTTGTTGGTCGAGTTCTGTCCGTAAAATTTCGTAGGATTGATCGCTCAAACGACTCATAGCACTGGAGAGAGTAACAGTTATTTCTAGTATCGCCTCTGAGTTTTCCCCTCGTCACCCTCGCGACTTTCGGGTAAAAATTAAGTTTTGAGTCCGTACTGCCAACTCTGCTGTTGGTACTGTTAAGTTTTGCCTGCGATCGCCCTGAAAGTTGGCGATCGACCTTCACGATCTGCGTTCGGACATGCCAAAATCGGCTAGAAGTCGTTGTCCGTCTTCACAGCCATCTCCCGTGCAACCGAATTATGACGAATTCAGACAATACGCAAATTCCCGCTTTCGCGAACAATCCCAAGCGATTTCTTGAAATTCAAGGCGCACCGGGGCAGTTGGTTCGCGGCACGATCGTACCGAACTTCGGCGGTAAAACCACGGTTCGCATCGAAAAAGATCGCCTTCACGAACAGGCGCAAATCGGCTCGGAACGACGGGAAACCTTTACCCCCATTGCTGCGGTGGATTACGTGGGAGTTTACGAAAGTTCGATCGGCATTTTGCTGATTGTGGGTTTGTTGTCCCTGATGGTGGGACTGGGTTTGATACTGCTCGATCCGCTGCACTTTAAAACTTTGGCTTGGGGATTTTGTTTTGGGTCGATTATTTTAACGATTTTATACTTTTTTATTAAATACAAATATTTAATTATTGCCAGCCAGCGCAATACTATTATCGTCTTTTGTACGAAGTCGGCTTACGAATACCGTCAGTTTTCAATTACCGTCCTCGACGTGGCGCGAGAATTAACGGGGCGTCCGAGAACGACTTCGAGAAAATCCCCGCGATCGAACCCGAAACCGCCATCGCCGTAAAAGAGAAACAGGAAAAGAGAAACAGGGTTCGATCGCGATCGCGGAATAGCCTTCCCCTCCAAGATCCCCGACATCTCCAAGATGTTGGAGATCTCAAAGTCAGCGCCGCCAACCTTCGCGCAAACGTGGTATTTTGAGTTGGCTCGAAACCGAAGACTGTCGTTTGGCCGATGCGTCCCTTTCAACGTCGGTGTATCGAAGTCAGCGCGTCGGCCTAGCCAAATTCACGACAGGCGGTTGAAATGGAGAGACAAAACGCGATCGAACTCGACTTCGATAGTTGAGAGTCGATCGCAGAGATATCGCGAATTTAAGGAACAACGACAATGCAACAACGTGGTGTTACGGTTTGGTTTACCGGTCTCAGTGGTGCGGGGAAAACCACCATTAGCAAAGCAGTAGCAGAGCAGTTGCGCGATCGAAACTGCAAATTAGAAGTCCTCGATGGCGATATCGTTCGCCAAAACCTCACGAAAGGTCTCGGCTTCAGCAAAGAAGACCGCGACGAAAACATCCGACGTATCGGCTTTGTCGCCCACTTATTAACCCGCAACGGCGTTATCGTGTTAGTCTCGGCGATTTCTCCCTATCGCGCCGTTCGCGAAGAAGTCAAAGAACGCATCGGCGATTTTGTGGAAGTCTTCGTCAACGCGCCGCTAAACGTCTGCGAAGATCGCGACGTGAAGGGACTTTACAAACGCGCTCGCTCCGGTGAAATCCAAAACTTCACCGGAATTAGCGACCCCTACGAACCGCCGACGAATCCGACGGTGGAATGTCGTACCGATTTAGAATCGGAAGCCGAAAGCGTCGATAAAGTCTTAAATACCCTCAAATCGATGGGATATCTCATCGAGGACTAACGGAAATTCCGATCCCTTTCTCCTCCGTTTCTCAACTCGCCAGTTGAGAGATTCCCCCGAGCCGCGTTGCATCCAACGCGGCTCTCTGTCTCTCTGTCTCTCTATCTCTCTGTGTCCTCTGTGTCTCTGTGGTGCATCGCCCAAACTCGGCTCCTACCACATTTTATTGATTTTGTCAATAATCTCGCTCCTCTTCCGACGCCCCACCGAGGAGAGAATCGGCATCTTCCGGAGAACTTTCCTCGAGTGGAATTTCGAGATCGGTGTTGGGAAGAGCGGTATCGAGATCGATGGTGTTATGAGAAACCGGGGGTTCTGAAGAAGTTTCCGTTTGCAAGGGGGGCGTAGCGTCCCGCCGCTGAATTTGGATTTGGTGCAGTCTCGGACCTTCAGCGGAAATCACCTTAAGTTCGAGATTGTCGAAATTCATGGCTTCGCCCACCTGGGGAATTTTCTGCATTTGATAAATGAGAAAGCCGCCGAGGGTTTGATAGTCATCGATGATGGGAAGTTCGAGATTGAGCAGTTCGTTGACTTCTTCGAGGTGTAGTTGCGCTTGAACGACAAAAGTGCGATCGTCGAGCATTTTGACGCTGACATCTTCGTTATCCTCGTCTTCGGCACTTTCCCCAATAATTTCAGCAATTAAATCTTGAATGGCGATCAGTCCCGCCGTTCCCCCGAATTCGTCTACGACCATCACGATCGGTTGGGTCGATCGCTGCAACAGGGGCAACAACTCGCTTAAAAGCGTATATTCGGGAACGAAGCGCACCGGACGCACCCAAGGACGAATAGGCGTTTCGAGAGTCATTTGTCCTTGAGAGAGGGGTTCGGCCAGTTCCTTGAAATGTACGATTCCGCGCACGTCATCGAGGGATTCGCCGATGACGGGATATCGAGAATGGCCGCTGCGGGCGACTTCTTGCAGGAGTTGGCCGAAGGTGGCATCGCTGGGGAGTGCCGTGATTTGGGTGCGCGGGATCATCACTTCTTCAGCGGAAACGTCGCCAAACTCGAAGATATTGGTGAGAAGTTCTCGTTCTTCGGCTTCGAGGCCGGTGGATTCCCCTTCCAGGGCGATAATGCGTTGGAGTTCTTCGGGGGTGACGCGGTTCGACCAGCTGCGATCGACATTGCGAATTCCCACCAGTCGCAGCAGCCAGCGGGTGGATTGGTTGAGAACCCACAGGAAGGGGTTGAACAAGCGGGCGATGGCCAAACTCGGCGGCCCGAGGAGGCGGGCTAACTGTTCGGCGTAGAGTAAAGCTAAGGATTTGGGACAGAGTTCGCCGAGGACGATTTGCAGGTACGCCACCAGAAGGAAGGCGATGGGAATGGCGAAACTGTGGGCGAGGAAGCTGCGGGTGGGATCGGAGAGGGGCAACGCCATCAACCCCGAGGCCACGAACAGGGCCATGGTGCGTTCGCCAATCCAACCGAGGGCGAGGCTGGAGAGGGTGATGCCGAGTTGGGTGGTGGAGAGGAGTCGATCGATATCCCGTTGCAGGGCTTGGACGGTTTTGGCGGGAACGTCGCCAGAATCGACGAGTTGGTCGATACGCGATCGCCGCACGGACACCATTGAAAACTCGGCCGTGACGAAAAAGGCGTTGATGGCGATGAGTCCGAACACCGACAGCAAGCGTAACGAGACTGCTTGGGCAGTCAACTGCACGCGATCTTCGGCCAGTCCCCAGGCTGGGGCCGCTGCGAGAACGCCGACGATGAGGGCGAGGAACAGAAGATTCGAGTTAGACTGCGCGATGGCGCCAAGGGAGGCGATCGCGCGATTTCGTGGAGATCGATCGGTCGAGGGTGTCCCGAGAGGGTTCATTAGATCTGAGGGCGATTTCGGTCTTCAGAAGGGGTAGGAAACTCGCCGCTAGAGTTCATCGCCGACAACCTCGTTGGAACCGACACCGATTTGGGACTCCACTTGTTTGAGAATTTCGGATTCTGGAACGAATTGCACGGTTCCGTTTTGCGCCAATCCTTCAGGGCGGTTGCTGGCAAAGTTACCGTTCGGACGGAAATCGGGCTGCGTCACGCCTTTGAGGGCTTCCCGTCCCAGGGAAAATCCCCATACGGCACTGAACACCCCCGCGCCCACCATCAGCAGCAGCAAGGCAATTGTAAGAACGACTGTAAAGTTGATTTTCATTGCCGGATTTCGTCTTGGATGCCCTCGTTGGTGCAGTTCGGTTATCTCGGTTATACAGTTCTATCATAGTCGCCGAACAAAATACCTGCCGCTTAAGAATCCGCTAGAGACCTCGACGGCCGTTCTCACGTTTTGCCGAAGAATGGGGTACAATTGAAAGAAACTCTGGGCGGTTGGCCGAGCGGTTTAGGCAGCGAACTCATAATTCGCCTTAGGCGGGTTCAACTCCTGCACCGCCCACTTGATTTTTACCGAGAATCGATGTTCGAGAATCTTTTTTCGAGGAGGGTTCGATCGATCTTTCTCCCTCGAGTTGTTGTTGGCAACAACCCGAGGGTAACGCTATCCGAGAAACGGTTCGATCGACTCAATCGAAAATGAACTCGCTCCCGCGAACCGGGGGATTTCCACCCGTTCGGTTGAGGGTGTCGAGGCTGCTGTCGAAAGGATTGATTAAATCGGGCGTGCGGAGGTAGGGATCGCCCTGCATTTGCTGCGCCATCACATCTCGATACAACTCGTAGAGGAGTTCGCCATCCTGGGCGATTTCGTTTTCCGTCCACGAGAAGAATAGCCCTTCAATTTGGCGTCCGATGCTGCGGTTGGTAAAGAAGTCGCGATCGTGTTCGAAGTAGGCGCGATTGAAGGCTTCGGGAATCGTGAGAGTTCGCAGGCGTCGCGTTTCGACACCGGGAACAGTGGCTTCGCGATCGCTCAGTTGAGCCACGCTAGTTTGAGAAAATCCGAGGGTTGCGGCGACTGCGATGCCGATCGCACTGGTTAAACCCGTCCAACGGTTCATGGGGCGTCACCTCCAAGTTGCTGTTGATGCGCGTTCCCGTGCGCCGCCAGACGGCGCTGGGTCGTTTCGCTGTTTCGATGGTAGCTTACTGAACCCCCCTTCACAGGACAAAACCCCAGTTTCTCCCGCGAAACTAGGGTTTTCGGATCTTGACGTGGCGATCGGACAAAGCACGACGCTCAGGCGATCGCTGGTTCGATCGATTCTAGTCTTTCCAGTGGATGCACATTCCCGGGCAAGAATCGATCTCGTACTGGATATCGTCTTCGTCAGCACCAGCGGAGTTATGCACCTCAGCCAAGTTCTCCTCATCCATTTGGAAGACTTCGGGCAGGTTGTTAGCGCACTGCATGCAGCTCGTGCAATCTTCTTTCTCTACGTAAACTTCTCTAGCCATGGGTTCTCCTCATTTATGACCGTTCTCGATAATACCAAAACTCGAGCATATTTTTATAAAACTGTGTAGCGATAAAAATATTTGCGCATAGCCCAGAAAAGCATGATATAATTAGAAATTTTGGACAAATACCGTCATAGGGTGCCGTGACGGGGGCGGAAAATGTTGGGAAAATTCGCAAAATTGACATACTCGCCGCCTTAAAAGAGCGGCGATTCTCCAGACCTCACGGTTTG
>NZ_JBNGCO010000144.1:0-9973 GCF_049974805.1 Baaleninema sp. | reverse complement strand
GGCTGAAGCCGCAACATCTCTCACCCCGCCCTGGAAGGACGGGGCTTGTCGGTGTCCCGGTCATTTCGCGATCGGCTTCGTCGATGGGATCGCGAATGGGAAAACAGCGATCTGGTCGCGGTTCCCGAGGAATGACGATGGGGTTTCCCTCCAGGTCGAGAGCGAGTCCCGGCTCGATTTCCACCCAACGCACGTTTTCCCGAGACATCTCGTCGGGAATTTCCGACGGTTGCAAAATTCTCACCCCCAACCCCGACAGGATACCCGGTTCGTGAAGTCCCTGATAGTGAACGTTCTGGCGTCGCCGATGGTATTCTCGCTCGTCGTTCCAACGGGCGGCGTTAATCGTCAACCCGTCGTAAACGTCCAGGCGGTACAGGGGTTCGGGGTGGGGATAGGGGAATTCGGGAGCAGTCATAGCCGGGGAGATGGGGTGATGGTGCGATCGGGGTGATGGGGTGATGGTGCGATCGGGGTGATGGTGCGATCGGGGTGATGAGAGCAAGAAATTGAGAATTGATAGATAGTAGGGTGCGTGACTTGAAAAATCGGGTGTCGAACCTGAGACCCAGAAATCGTCACGCACCGACAACGTACATCTCCTCATCCCATCATCTCCTCATCCCATCATCTCCTCATCCCATCATCTCCTCATTAATCTCTCGGGGCGATCGCAGCAGTTTTTACGGGAAAACACTGATTTTTTCACAAAACTTTACCATCCTTCGGGACGCGATCGCACGTCGCAGGGGAGGGCTGGGCTACCGTTGGGCAAGATGGCACCGCAATATCGGGTTTCGTGGAGAGACTCGAGGGCGATGGTCGCCCCCTCTAGGTTCGCTTCGGCTAAGTCGATACCGTCGAGGTTGGCACCGCTGAAGTCGGCGCCGCTGAGGTTCGCTTGGCGGAAATCGGCGTCTCGGAGGTTGGCGCCGAACAATCCTGCTCCCGATAAGTCGGCCTCTTGCAGGTTCGATCGCTCTAGATTCGACCATTGCAGGTTCGCCTCTTGTAACTGCGCTCCTCGTAGGTTCGTATCCCGTAAATCTGCCATTTCGAGGTTCGTGCGTTGGAGTGTCGCTCCCTGGAAACGCCCGTGACGCAGGTGGCTCCCCCGTAAGTCGATTCCGGATAAGTTCGCCGCCTCCAGGTTCGCCCCGGCGAGGTTGGCTTCTTGTAACGTCAACGCGGAACCGGAGAGGTTCGCCCCCATGAGATTGGCATCCCGTAAGTCGGCGCCGGTTAAGTTGGCATCCTCTAAGTTCGATAAACTCAAGTCGGCGTGGCTGAGATCGCTTTCGATGAGGGAGGCGTTTTCGAGATCGACGCCTCGTAAATCTAAACGGCTGAGATCGCTTCGATTCAGGTTGGCTGACTGTAATGCGGCTTGTCGTAAGTCGGCGTGGCGTAAGTCGGCGTCTCGTAAGTCTGCCCCCCGCAAGTCGGCGGCGAATAAATCGGCTCCCCGCAGGTTCGTGCAGTCGGTATCGCCGTCTTCGGTTTCGCTGCAACTCAGTCTCGCGCCCCGTAAGTCGGCTCGACGGAGATCGGCATCTCGTAAGTCGGCGCCGTTGAGGGAGGCGCCGATGAGGTTCGCCCAGTTGAGGTTGGCGTCCCGTAAGTCGGAACTGGCGAGGTTGGCTTCTCGTAGGTAGCTGATGAAGAGATCGGCGTCGCGCAAGTCGGCTTGGTTCAGTTGGGCTTCCCACAGGCGGATGTTTCGCAGGTTCGATCGCCGCAGGTTGGCTTCGTTTAGGTTCGCGCCGTCGAGGAGCGATCGCTCTAGGTTCGCTTCGGATAAGTCGATTCTGGCTAAGTGGCGGGCGGTTTCGGGTTCGTTGACGATTTCCCAAACCCTCTGCCATTTTGGGGGCAGGCGATTGCCATCGAGCAGGGTTTCTCGTAAATCGCTAAAACGTAAGTCGGCTTGTCGTAAGTCGGCACCCCGTAAGTCCGTGCGGCGTAAATCGACGTTTCTTAGGTCGGCTCGGTTCAGGTTGGAACTCCGTAGGTCGGCATCTCTTAGGTCGCTTCCACGAAAGTTTACTCGCCGTAATTCTGCATCGCGAAAATATCGTTCTCTTAGGTCTGTGTTTCTGATGTTACAGCGATTACAGTCTCTTTCTTCTAATAATCGTTCGAGCCGATCTGCGAAAGCAGGTCGGACGATCAAAATGCTAAGAATTGGCAAAATTAGAGAGGATAAAAGGCGTTTCATGATAAAATAAGCTTGAGAAGAAATATTGTGATTTTACATTCACCAAACCGTTTCTAATCCCGTAATGCCCCCTCTCCCCTTCTCCCCCAATTTATTCGATCGATTTCAGTGATTTTGAGGAAAAAATGTAAATTTATGTTGCGAATCCCGAAAAAATACTGAATTTCGACCGAGAGAGTATAAAGGGGCGTCTCTCGTGGTTGCGAACTAAGTATCGATCGCCATGGAAAGGTCATGACCGCATTTCATCAGTGGTTCGGCGCGATCGCTCTCGCAGTCGGACTCAGCGTTACGGCGATTCCGATCGCCGCCCAAGATCGCCGGGTGGACGAATTCGAGATCGAGGATTACGACTACTGGGCGGATTTGTGCGATGAGTTGGAACGTTCGGAGAAATATCCGGAAGCTCTCGACGCCTGCGAACGGGCGATCGAAATGCAGCCGGGACGCAAGCGGCGCACGATTCCGGTTTGGGTGAGTCGGGGGAACGTTTTGCGCGATTTGGAAAATTACGAGGAAGCCCTCGCCTCCTACAACCACGTTCTCGATCTGGAACCGGACTATTCTCTGGTGTGGATGTATCAGTGCGAGGTGCTGGTGGGGATGGGACGCCAGGAACTGGCTCTGGCCGCCTGCGAACGGGCGTTAGAGGCGGATGGGAACTGGGGCGATCGCTCTCCGGCTGAGGCCTGGCGGGTGCGGGCGGTGGCGTTGCGCGATCGCGCTCGTCGTATCGCCCGAGATACGCGGGATTTGCGCGATCGACTGTTGGTTTCGGTGGCGGGAATTGACCCCAAAGACCTTACGAGTCCTCTCTACGAAACGGCGATCGCGGATTTGGAAGCGGTTTTGTGGGACCTCGACGAGGCGGCGGTGTCCTACGAACGGGCCTTGACCCTGGAAGGGGATTATGCTTTGGCTTGGGCGCAACATTGCGAGGTGTTGACGGAAATCGGACGGTTTCAGCAGTTGAAGGGGATTCTTACCCAGGAAATGGCCGAGGGGATTCTGTTCGATCGCCTCTACGAAGACGCCCTCGCCAGTTGTGAGGCGGCCTTGGCGATCGATCGCAATTGGGGCGAATTTAACCGGGCGATCGCTTGGCGCCATCGAGGGGGCGTTTTGGAAGCCTGGGCCGCGCGACAGCCCAATTTTCGCCTCGGCGCCCGCTATTGGGAAGCGGCGGTTAATTCCTACGAACGGGCGTTGGCTATCGACCCGCAAAGCCCCGAGGTGTGGACTCGTCAGGCGATCGTGTTGCAGGTTCTCGATCGCCCGGAAAAAGCCCTCACCTCCTACAACCAAGCCTTGGAACTCGCCCCAGACGCCTCGCAAACCCTGGCCTATCGCTGCGAAGTCCTGAATCTGTTGGGAGAGTACCAGACGGCTCTCGAATCCTGCGAGGGGGCGTTAAACGGCGATCTCGAGTGGGAGATCGAAAACGTCGCCCAAGCCTGGAACCAACGCAGTGCAGCCCTCATCGGGTTGGAAGACTACGAGGGGGCGTTGGAATCGGTGGAACGGGCCATCGCCCTCTACGATTATCCCCTCTCGACGCGGGTTTACGCGCCTCCGAAAGACGGTTCCCCCGCCGAGGCGTCGGTGGCGTTTCCTACCATCGATCCTCGGTTTCTCAATCCGCCGGAAGACCCCCTACGGCGGTGTCACGGTAATTTGACACCCATCGTTCAACGGGATTTTACCCGAAGGCTCGATCGCTACCGTCGCGCCCTTAACAACAAGGCGGTGAGTTTGTGGTATTTGGGACGCTACGGCGACGCCCGACTTTACGCGCAATTGGCGTTGAGTCCCCAAAGCGTGCGGCTGGTGGGGGTTCGCCTCAACGATAAGGACGCTGCGGACATCGCTTGTAATTATCCCCAAGCTTGGTTTAATTACGGTCGCATTCTCAGCGCCCAAGGGCAATATTCGGCGGCGATAAATGCCTATGAAATGGCTCTGAATACCTATAGTTTGTATCTTCCGCCGGAAGCGTTTCGTCCGCTGGAGGAGGGACGAGATGGGGTGAGGAACGCTTGTGAGTTTTTGTTGGGGAATTTGGGGGCGGCGACGGCGGTACAAACGCGACACCGCCGGATTTGTGCGAACCTTTTTCTCAATCAAAGTGCAGCCTATTGGCATTCTCAAGGCTGTGCGGCGGCGGCGGGAAGCTGTCAGGCGGCGGTGGACGCGATTCGCGATGCGGTGTCGCTGTCGCCGGATTCGGTTGAGGTTTGGTTCAATTACGGGCTGGCGTTGATGGCGAACGGGGATTTTCCGGAGGCGTTGCAGGCGTTCGATCGCGCGCAACAGCAGGTTTCTGAGGCGGTTTCTCAGGATAACTCCACGATACAGGCTCGTTTGGTTAGCGGACGGGCGAGAACGCTCTATGAATGGGCGACTGTGGTGGCGTCGGAGACGCCGGATTCGGCGACGGTGACGGAAGCGTTGGTGTTGGTGGAGGAAGCGTTGCAATTGAAACCAGACTATAACGCCGCCCGACAGTTACGCGATCGATTGTTACAAAGTTTGGGAACGACGTCGCAAGATGGGGAGGAAAGGGTTCGATGAAATGGATTAGAAGTCAGATTAAAAAATGTCGGCAAGCCTTTTATCAAGCGGAGGTTCAAGCCCGTCAAATGGGCAGTTTTGCCAGCAATCCGGTGGCGTTTTCTTGGCGTTTTGCGCGGCAATGGGGGACGAATTGGTTGAACGCGCCGGACGAGAAAAAAAACCCCGCTTTACGGCTTCCTGAAACTTCGGAAAATGGCCGTTCTAGCGCGGCAGAAACTGCGGCGTTGACGGGGGATGTTTCTTCGGTAAGTTCGGTTTTGGAAGACCGAGTTTTAGCGGTTGGAAACCGTCAGTATGTCTTGACGACGGAGAACTTGGCAACGGTTGAAGGCCAAGAGATTTATGGGGGGTATGGGACGGAAACGGATGGGGAAACTATTCGCTTTCCGGTGGCGATCGAAAAGATGGCTCGCGATCGCTTTGAGAAGCCCGATCGGGTTTTTTCTAAGTTTAGTGCGTCGAATTCTTTGCGAGAAAGTGAATATCGACTGGCTCTGAAATTTCGCATTGTTTTACCGAAGGCGTTTGTCGAACTATCTGACGACGCCCAGTCGGTTTACTTGGTTTACGACTTAAATAATACTCAAATTGATCCGCAGAAAATGACAACACTTTCTCGGGTTTTGCGTCCTTTTACGCCTGTTGAAATTGATAGTATTTTAAAAGATATTTGGCAAAGTCTCGATTATTTACATAATCGATTGCGCTATGGGGAAGACTTGCCCGTTGCCCACGGCAATTTATCCCTCGATACGCTTCTATTTTCTGAAGATGAAAAAGTCTATTTGTGGCAGTTAGGACTGTGACATAAAAATGCAATATCTCCTCATTATACCACAGATTTAGAGTCGAGTAAAATCTCGGTTGATGCTAATAAAAAACGGCTGGCGCAGCCGAACGAAAAGAAACGGGATATCGTCACGGTGGGGAAAGCGATATCTAAGTTGCTGTCGCCACGCTATGCTACCAGCGACACGGCGTTACAGGATTATCTCGCCGATGTCGCTGAGGGGAGGTTTGAGAGTGCGAGAGCGGCGCAAAAATATCTCATCGAACTCGATATTCCTACTCGGAAGTTTTGGGAAGTGGAACCGCAGGCGATCTCGCCTGTCGAGTCAGTTGAATTAGAGAAAACGCCTCGAAAAGAGGGATTGAAGAAAATTCGATCGATTTTCTATATTTTACTGCCAATTGTGCTGTTTGGTAGTTGGGGATGGTGGTTGACTCGCAAGTTGGCGACGGCGAACGTGACACTCCTTGAAGAAGCGGTTTATCACGATTTCAGCCAAGGCTGTTTCGATGGGGAAGGAGATATCGATCGCTGTCAGATGGCGAAGGCGATCGATCTCGCCTCTCAGCAAGATTTAATTCCATCTGATTTCACGATTTACTATACGTCGATTTGGAAGTATTTTTTAGAAAGTTCTAGCTTTAACACAGAATTGAGGAAACGTCAAGGCAATGGCAATAAAATTGAATGGAATTGGCGACTCACAGACTTTAATCGATTTAACGAACTTTCCCTCGGAGACAGACTGTTAATTACTCACGATCGCGCCGAGATTTTTAACCAACGAAATATGGCGCGATCGATAATTGCTTACGATGGTTTAGTCGCCTTGGTTTCCCCGAAATTAGCAGAGGTGTTGAACGGAAAAATTTCCCGAGAACAGTTGCAGGAAATCTATCGAGGAACCCTTCAAGAATGGAATCAAATTGAAGGCGTGGAAAATTTCAATAAAGAGATTGTCCTGTTGCGTCCGAGAAATGCTGAATTTGTGAAATTGTTCCAGGGTTTGCTATTTGGAGAACTGGCGAACACCGTGGTTGAAAATTCGCGAGCCGTCGATAACATTTTGGAAGAAGTAGCGAAAGCGAACGACGCCGCGATCGCCTTTGCACCGCTGAGTTTTGTGATGGGACAATGTTCTGTATATCCCTTGGCGATCGTGGGAGAAAACGGAACCGTTCAAGCCTTTGTAGATACCTACGGAAAACCCATTACGCCGCAAACCGATTTGTGCGACGATAAAGGCGGATATACCGCCAATTTCAATAAACTCGTTCGAGAAAGAGCGTATCCTTTATCCTATCGCGTCGTCGCCTATCGAGAAACGGGAAACGAGACGCCGCCGTTATTTGTGGAGTTAATGACGACAGATGAAGGACAGAGTTTGTTGAGAGCCTTGGGATTGGTTCCCTGTCGAATTCCGGGGGAAGAATTCTGTCAATTTCCAGAACAATCTTAGTGCGATCGCCTAAACTAGACATACACCCCTCTCGAATGCGAGTTTATCTTCAGCCTGATAGCAATGTCCGTTTCTAAATCCAAGTCTCAACCCGAAACTCGAGCGATCGAACAGATTCTCGAGGACCCGATTTTATTAAGAAAACTCAGCGATCGCGTCTACGAGTTACTCGCCGAAGAGTTACGAAACCAACGCGATCGCCAACCGCAATATTGGGGACAGTAAAATGGTCAATTACAACGGAAATATTCCCAGTTCGGGACCAACCCACGGAGCGACGCGAGCGGCGGAAGACTTGTTAACCGAACAGGCTCTCAATTACGTTTTGGCGAATCGCTTTTACGTCGAAATCGAGAGCAACATTACCGCCTGTTTTAGCGAATGTTCCGGGTTGGGGGTGGAAATTTCTACCGAACCCCATTTTGAAGGAGGACTCAACGACCAACAGCGAATTTTACTCGGTCAAGCCAAGTTTAACGACGTGACCTTGAAGCGGGGAATGACCAACGATTTGACGTTTTGGGATTGGATTGCGAAGACGTTGGAAGAACAACGTCCCGAACGTCGCAACGTCAATATATTGCTGTTTAACCAAGCCGGGGAAACTATGCAATCCTGGGAGTTGAAAGCCGCAGTTCCCGTCAAATGGACGACTCCGGCTCTCCAAGCGGACGCCAACGGCGTGGCGATCGAAGAATTGACCTTAGCTTACGAAGGGTTGAAAGTCTCGAAAAACTTCCAAGGAGGAGCGATCGAACGGCTGAAACAACGGGACAACAGCGGATATTTCAGTTAAAGGTTTAAATGGCGATGCTCTCTTTTAAACCCCTGGGACAACATCATCCGTTACAGCCATCGCCTCTGTGGGGAGGTCGATCGCCGTTGGGACAGTGGCGGTCCTTGGGGGTGTCTTCGCCGCTGCTGTCGCGGGTGGCGGTTGACGGGGGGTCCGAGGCCACTTCGCCAGCATTTCCCGAGAGGGTTTCCGACCCGAAAACTTCACCACCCTCGAATTGGGAAAATCTTCCCTTGGAAGAGATTGCGTCGGTGAAACCCCTGGCTTCGGCGAGATCGATCGCTGTGTCGAGTCCCTCTCTCCTCAGTCGTCGAGTTGGCGATCGTTCGTGGGTGTCGCCGTCGCCAAAAACAGACACTATATATAAGGATATCGATCGATTTTCGACAACCCCTCCGATTCAACCGAAACCGGAATCTCCCGAAACTGAATCTCCCGAAACTCCGATTCAACCGAAACCCGAATCTCCCGAAACTCCGATTCAACGAAAACCGGAATCTCGCGTTTCACCGAAACCGGAAACTCCGATTCAACGAAAACCGGAATCTCCTGAAACCGAATCTCGCGAAACTCCGATTCAACGGAAACCGGAATCTCGCGTTTCACCGAAACCCGAATCTCGAATTCAACCGAAACCGGAATCTCCCGAAACTGAATCTCCCGAAACTCCGATTCAGCGGAAACCGGAATCTCGCGTTTCACCGAAACCCGAATCTCGAATTCAACCGAAACCGGAATCTCCCGAAACTGAATCTCCCGAAACCGAATCGAGAATTTCCCCGAAACCGGAATCTCCCGAAACTCCGATTCAGCGGAAACCCGAATCTCGCGAATCGAGAATTTCCCCGAAACCCGAATCTCGCGTTTCACCGAAACCCGAATCTCGAATTCAACCGAAACCGGGAATCTCCCGAAACTGAATCTCCCGAAACTCCGATTCAACGGAAACCCGAATCGAGGATTTCCCCGAAACCGGAAATTCCCGAAATCGAATCTCGAATTTCGCCAAAACCCGAATCAAGGATTTCCCCGAAACCGGAAATTCCCGAAACCGAAACTCCGATTCAGCGGAAACCGGAATCTCGAATTTCACCAAAACCCGAATCTCGCGAAACCGAAACTCCGATTCAACGCAAACCGGAAATTCCCGAAACTGAAACTCCGATTCAACGCCAACCCGAATCTCGCGAAACCGAATCGAGGATTTCCCCGAAACCGGAAATTCCCAAACCGGAAATTCCTGAAACTCCAATTCAACGGAAACCGGAAATTCCCGAAACTGAAACTCCAGTTTCCCCGAAACCGGAATCTCGCCAACCCGAATCGAGGATTTCCCCGAAACCCGAAATTCCCCGAAACCGAATCGAGGATTTCGCCAAAACCGGAAATTCCCAAACCGGAAATTCCTGAAACTCCAATTCAACGGAAACCGGAAATTCCCGAAACTGAAACTCCAGTTTCCCCGAAACCCGAAACTCGCGACACCGAATCTCGAATTTCGCCAAAACCCGAATCGAGGATTTCGCTAAAACCGGAATCTCGGATTCAGCGGAAACCGGAAATTCCCGAAACTGAATCTCGGATTCAGCGGAAACCGGAATCTCGCGAAACTCCGATTCAACGGAAAATGGAATCTCGCGTTTCACCGAAACCCGAATCTCGAATTCAACCGAAACCGGAATCTCCTGAAACGGAATCTCCCGAAACTCCGATTCAGCGGAAACCCGAATCTCGCGAAACTGAATCTCCCGAAACTCCGATTCAGCGGAAACCCGAATCTCGCGAAACCCAATCGAGAATTTCCCCGAAACCCGAATCTCGCGAAACTCCGATTCAACGGAAAATGGAATCTCGCGTTTCACCGAAACCGGAATCTCCTGAAACGGAATCGAGAATTTCCCCGAAACCCGAATCTCGCGAAACCGAAACTCCGATTCAACCGAAACCGGAATCTCGCGTTTCACCGAAACCGGAAACTCCGATTCAACGAAAACCGGAATCTCCTGAAACCGAATCTCGCGAAACTCCGATTCAACGGAAACCGGAATCTCCCGAAACTGAATCGAGAATTTCCCCGAAACCCGAAACTCCGATTCAACCGAAACCGGAATCTCGCGTTTCACCGAAACCGGAAAC
>NZ_JBNGCO010000143.1:0-10189 GCF_049974805.1 Baaleninema sp. | reverse complement strand
GATGAGGAGATGAGGAGATGAGGAGATGAGGAGATGAGGAGATAACGATATTAAAGGTTCTCAATATCTCACCCATACCTAACCTCCTCGTCTCCTCAGCAGGTTAATTCGGTTTAACGTCCCGTAACTTGACCGATTAGCTGCATGACGTCGTCGCGGCTGAGTTTTTCTTTACCTAAGGCCAAGGTTTTCAGGGTGCCGTGGGCTAAGACTAAGGGAATTTTACAGAAGTTTAACGCCGGGCCGGGGGGAAGCGATTCCGTATAGCGATCGGCCATTTCGAGGTTATGTCGCGCGTAAGCCTGCATTTCCGTCGCCGTCCAGCCATCGGGGAAAAAGTCCACGCCTCGGGCTTTGTCTTCGCGGGCGTTGCGAAGGATGTTGACGGTTTGCAATCCCCGCCCGAAACCGATGGCGTCCGTGCGGTTGGTTTGGGTGTTGTCGTACCACGCCCACAAATCCGAGAGTAACAAACCGACGGCACCAGCGACGCTAAAAGTGTAGCTGTCCAGGTCGGCGACGGTGCGAATCGTCCAGTTGCATTCGGCCCAGTACGCCATACGATCGGCCATGGCAGCGGTGGCGTCCCAAATGCGGGGGGCGATGCTGGGGGGGGCAAGTTTGGCCCACTCGTCTACGCGCTGGGTGACTTCGGGAAGTCGATCGCGAGACGCGCCCCAATCGGCACCGAAGCGATCGCCGTGACCTCCGGTTCCCGTTTGTAAGCTTAAGGAAATGGCTCTTAACAGTTGGGCTTTTGTGGTGTTGTCGAGTGCGTCGTGGTCTTCAATTTCGTCGATCGCACGCATGCAGAGGTACGCCGAGGCCACCGCTGCTTTGAGATCGTTGGGTAGCAGGCTAATGGGAATGTAAAACGTTCGACTGGTCTCTTTAAGTACCTGTAGTGCGTCTTTTTGGGAATTCATCCGTTCGACTCCTCACTTCAACTCGTCATCTAGCATATACTCCTATTTGCGTTCGGTCATCGACCCAGAGGACAGTCTGAGAAGCCAAACGCCCCACCCCCCATTTTGTCGAGCCATTTTGGTGGGGCGGGGCGTTAGCTGGGGTCGATCGACCGTTCGTCTGCCAAAGCTTTATTCGAGAGAGTAACCTGTCGTCTTTTCGATGTAATCGATGACTTTTTGATAGGCTTCCGGTTCGCTTTGTTCGGTCAAGACGATGGCACGATCGCTTTCCGTTAAATACAACGTTAGACGGCTGTTCCAAGAGAGCGAAAATGCACTAATTCGATCGAGATCGATCACGTACACTTGTTTATCCCGCTCGTAGTTGATTTTTATCCAATACGCCACAGGATGCCCTCCAGTCTCCAGGCGAGATCTATGAGACTTCAGCCGGGGAATTCGTAGAAGAATCCAGTCGATCGAACTCTGTCGCGTTTTCGCTCTCCTGGGATGCCTCGCAACCGTCATCGACTGGGGACATTCCCAAGGAAGCCCGAACGAATCCTTTCACGAGGGGATGAGGCTGATTGGGGCGCGACTCGAATTCTGGGTGAAACTGGGTGGCGACGAAGAAGGGATGGTCGCGCAGTTCGACGATTTCAACGAGTCGTCCGTCGGGGGAGGTTCCGCTGATGGCGTAACCGGTTTCGAGGAACAAGCTGCGATAGGCGTTGTTGAACTCGTAACGGTGGCGGTGGCGTTCGTACACTACTTCCTGAGAGTACAGGCTGAAGGTGGTCGTCTCGGGGGTCAAGCGACAGGGGTAGAGTCCCAAGCGCATGGTTCCCCCCAAATCCACCACGTCTTCCTGTTCGGGTAACAGGCTGATGACCGGGTTGGTGGTCTCTGGGTCGAATTCGGAACTGTTAGCCGCTTCCAAATGGGCGACGTTGCGGGCCCATTCGATGACGGCGCACTGCATCCCCAGACACAAACCCATGAAGGGAATGCGGTTTTCTCGGGCGTAACGGATGGCGTCGATTTTACCGTCGATGCCGCGACTGCCGAACCCCCCAGGGACGACGATGCCTCGAACGCCGCTGAGGTGGGTTTCTGCGCCGTCTCGTTCGACTTCTTCGGAGTTGACCCAGCGCAGTTTGAGTTGGCTGCCACAGTCGATGGTGGCGTGACGCAGGGCTTCGACGACGGAGAGGTAAGCGTCGGAGAGTTGGACGTATTTCCCGACGATGGCGATTTCCACTTCGCGATCGGGATGGTGCATTCGTTCGATGAGGATGCGCCAGCCTTCGAGATCCGGTTCTCGCTGTTCGAGACTGATGCAGTCGAGGACGGCTTGGGCTAAGCCTTCTCGTTCGAGAACCAAGGGGACTTCGTAGATGCTGCTGGCGTCGGGGGAGGTGATGACTCGTTCGACGGGTACGTCGCAGAATTCTGAGAGTTTTTCTTTGAGGTGGGAGGGGAGGGGTCGATCGCACCGACAGACCAACATATCCGGCTGAATCCCGATCGATCGTAGCTCTTTAACCGAGTGTTGCGTCGGTTTGGTTTTCATTTCCCCGGCCGCCGGAAGCCAAGGCATTAACGTCACGTGAACGTACATGAGGTTTTCGCGCCCCACGTCTTTTCGGAACTGGCGAATCGCCTCGAGAAACGGCAGGGATTCGATGTCGCCCACGGTTCCCCCGATTTCCACGATGGCCACGTCGGGATTGGTATTGCGGGCGACGCGGAGAATGCGCGATCGAATTTCTCCGGTAATGTGGGGAATCACCTGCACGGTTCCCCCTTGGTAGTCGCCTCGACGTTCTTTATTAATAACGGACTGGTAAATCGAACCCGTGGTGACGCTGTTGAGGCGGGACATGGACGTATCGGTGAAGCGCTCGTAGTGTCCTAAGTCCAAATCCGTTTCTGCGCCGTCTTGAGTTACGAAAACTTCGCCGTGTTGGAACGGACTCATCGTTCCGGGATCGACGTTAATGTAAGGATCGAGTTTGAGAATCGAAACCGAGTAATTGCGGGATTTGAGAAGCCGTCCCAAGCTGGCAGCGACGATTCCTTTGCCAATGCTGGAAACGACGCCACCTGTAATGAAAATGAATTTGGTCATGGAATTCGCGCGAGCGGTGTAACCGAGGGGTTCGTTTTTGCCCTGGGTTCATTTTGCCACAGGACACGACCGGGTTGGCGGGAATTTGGCAAATCGTGGCAAGGCGAGATGCGTCCGTTTCTGTGTGGCTTTCAAAAGTATTAATTAATGTAAAAATGATTAGAGAATTGATGTCAGTTGCCCGGTAGGGCGAGGGGGTTCAGTTGACAACCCGTCAGGCTACGTTATGGGAGAGGTTTTTGTCGCCCGTGGTGCGATCGCTCGTGGACGAGGAGGCGATGGTTCGCTTGTCTCAACGGATCGATTGGGAAACGGAGGTGGCGCGACGTTGCGATCGATCTCTGATTTATCCAGAGTATTACCGAAGCCAGAATTTTCATGGCGTGGAAGGGGGATATCTCACCTTGGGGGCGGCGGTTTCTTACGATCCGATTACTCAGTATGTTTTACCGCCCAACGAAACCTGGGTGCGTCAATGCGCTGTCGAGGCGGTGCGATCGCACCCCCGACGCATTCTCGATCTCGGCTGCGGAACGGGTTCGACCACGTTACTGTTTAAAGAAGCTTTCCCCGACGCTGAGGCGATCGGGTTAGATTTGTCACCCCAAATGCTGGTCATGGCTAGTTACAAAGCCGCCCAAGCGGGGTTAAACATCCAGTGGAAACATGGTTTAGCCGAACGGACGGGGTTCCCCGACGCCGCTTTCGACCTGGTGTCGGCGTCGCTGCTGTTCCACGAACTCCCGCCGGAAGTGTCTCAGCAGGTGTTGCGAGAGTGCTTCCGCTTGTTAAAGCCGGGGGGCGAAGCGATCGTTCTTGATGGAAATCAAACGACGCTGCGTCAAAACCCTTGGTTGATGGAGGTGTTCGAGGAGCCGTACATTGGCGATTATGCTGAAGGCGACCTGGTGAAGTGGATGCAGCGGGCGGGTTTTGAGGCGGTAGACTCTCGCGAGTATTGGTGGATTCATCAGGTGACGCGAGGGGTGAAACCCTTGGCGGTGTCGGAGAGGGAACCCTCGTTTGAGGCGTTCTCCTGGGAAGGGGGATCGATCGCCCTCGCCTAACGTCCGTTCGGGTTCTTGATTCGGGGTCGATGGCGATCGACCGTTTTTCTTGGCGGGGCGATCGCACGAAAATTTTAGCCCCTCTTGGGTCATAAAAATCGTTTTTTTCATTCAACTACATGGGACTAAAAGCAGTTGTTTTTGATTTTAACGGGGTTGTAATTAATGACGAACCCATTCACGAGCGTTTAATTTCACAGTTGTTGCTCGAGGAGAATTTACGGCCGGACGCCAGGGAGTTTCAGACAGTGTGTTTGGGACGCAGCGATCGCATCGCGTTGAAAGCGGTATGGGAACGGCGCGGCCGCTGCGTGACGGAGGAGTATTTGGCGGAACTGATGCGCCGCAAGTCTCAGATGTACTTGGAGGAGTTGCGTCAAATGGAGCGGCTTCCGAGTTACGAGGGATTGACGGAGTTTATTTTGAAGCTGCGGGTGGAAAACTTGCAGTTAGCCTTGGTGAGCGGGGCGTTACGGGTGGAAATCGAAACAGTACTCGATCGATTGGAGTTGGCCGCGCAGTTTCCCGTTATCGTGGCTGGAGACGACATCGCCACTAGCAAACCGGAACCGGAGGGGTATCTCCTGGCGGCGGAGAAGTTGGGATTGAAGCCGTCGGAATGTTTGGCGATCGAGGATACGCCAGCGGGAATCGAGGCGGCGCAACGGGCGGGGTTGCAGGTGGTGGGCGTCGCCAATACTTACCCGGTGCATATGTTGCAACGTCAGGCGGATTGGGTGGTGGATTACCTCTCGGAATTGGAGATCGATCGAATCCGTAACGCCTTTGAAACGGAGGTTCCCGCGCGGTTGGGGACTTCTCCGGAGACTTCCGGTTCCGATTGATGGCGATGGGGGAATTTTTTTTCAGGGCGATCGTTGTTTTTTGGCAATATTGTGATATAATAGCAAATCGTGAATCGGGGAATTAGCTCAGTTGGTAGAGCGCTGCGATCGCACCGCAGAGGTCAGGGGTTCGAATCCCCTATTCTCCATACGATATCTATTCCGTCTGGTCGTGGGAAATAGAAAACGATGTAGTTATCGATAACAAAGCCGCGTAAATTGGCTCGAATAGTTGCATAGCTTTTTCCCATATTCGGAAACGGAGCAAATTTTCGGCATTTTTCTCGAACTTTCTCACAAAAATCGAATGGCGAAATCTGTATTCGTTTCTGACATCGATTCGCAAATTCTGTTTAAGTCTGCGATCGCTTCGTCTGAGAATGAGTAAGTTGCTATCGTCATTCGTTAGATTGTTGGTGCAGCCGATCGAATAAGCGATCGAATACTTGTTCGCCGTCCGTGACGCGACCTTGTGAAATTTGCTCTGCACCGATTTCGATTTGCTGGCGAAGTTCGGCTAAGCGTTGTTCTCGCTTGTCTAAGAGTTCTAATCCGGCTAAAATAACTTCGTCAGCGGACTGGTAACGTCCGCTTTTTAGCTGTTCGGCGATTCGCTTTTCGGTTTCTGGGGTGAGAGATAAACTCATTAGGCGCACTCCAGATTTTACGGGTTGGTTCAATTATATCAAGTTCGTTTTCATTTGGCTTTATAGAAAAGTCGATGTCACGTTATCTAAAATATTATCCAAGATTCCCTGAAATGTAGGTTGCGTGAGTGCGACCTGTTTCATCAGGGGAAGCTATTCAAGTAGAAACTGATGAATTGAACCTTGGAAATTCAATAACTCTAATTTCATGGGAGTTAAATTCTCTCCGTCTAGCCTAAAAAGATTGAACCATCAGGGCAGGTGTTGGGGTGGAATCTCTTGCGCCGAATGCAGCCCTGAAAAAGGCGGTAATTAGATTCAGGAGTGGTTGCCTGAATGTGAAACCGACACCAAGGACGAGTAATCCACCTTGCTTAATCCCGCCGAGGTCAGACCGATATGAATAACCTCCGTGTGAATCAGTGAATGAAGCATCGTTACCTACGGCAGTGGAAGCGGTTTAACTTCAGGAAACAGGTCAAGTTGGTCTGAAGATTGAAAGTCTTTTTTTTAAGACTTTCCCACTCTGCCAAAAGTAAGGAGGCAGCGAGATTTAAGTTTCACCCCTTAAATCTTTTAGGTCGAAAGTCCTCTCGGTGTATAGCTGGATTCTAAGTCGGCCATGAAATGAAATTAGAGAACCGGGAAACCCCACTGATCTATGAATTAATTCATCAGTGACTTAATCCTTGACGCATGATAAGTGGGAGTAGGATGTCCTAAAAAGCCAAGGCTTCGGGTAATGCTGAAGATAAGCCCACGTAGGACGGTCACCGTCGAAGGCTACGACTGAGTAGAGTTTTTATAAGCCCAATACATCGGATGCTATGGTATCTGAATGTGGGATAAAAAGGACTCAAAAAGCGTCAAACAAGCCAAGGAAGTGTATTAGGTAACGAATCACTTCTGTCTAATGAAGACGACTTACCAGGAGCCGGATGATGAGAAATTGTCAAGTCCGGTTTTGAATCGGAGGTGTGGAAGGGCGACCTTCCCATCGACCGTAACAGCGAGAGCGGAACCCAACGCAAGGGGTGTTGCTTCGACTCGAATTGACGTTATCGGCTTGTTCGAGAAGGCATCAGGTCGGCGAATAACCTCTCGTAACGATTCAACGCCTCCTCAAAAGAGTAATTCTCGATGGCGAACTGTCGCGACTGTTTGCCTAAAGCCGTCGTGCGATCGGGATTTTCATAAAGTTCCCGAAGCACCTGCGCCAACGCCTGGGGGTCTTCCGGCGGCACCACAATGCCCCCGCCACTGTTGCGCACCGCCTTCGCCGCCGTACCGTCTTGAGGAACCGAAGCCACGATGGGCAGTCCGCTGGCCAGTAACACCTGAATTTTCGAGGGCATATTAATGGCGATGACGCTGCTTTTCTGCATCACCATGCCCACATCCGCCGCAGCCAGCATTTCCGGCAGACGTTCCCGAGGTTGAAACGGCAACAATGTAACGTTCGTTGCCTCCCACACTTCGCGGCGTCGTTTTAGCACTTCTAACGCCCGTCCTTCACCGACAATCACCACCGCAATTTCAGGCAAGTCCAGTAAGAACGATGCCGCTCTCACCAAGGTTTCCAAACCTTGCGTCAGTGCGATGTTACCGGAGTAGAGAATCACGAACTTTCCGTTTAAGTCGTGTTCGTCGCGGAACGAATTCGGCTCTTTCGGTAGGGGCTGGATAAAATTCGTATCGACCCAGTTAGGAATCAAAGCAATTTTTTGAGGATCGACCCCTTTCTTGAGGAGGTTGTCCACAAAACCGTCCGCGATCGCACTAATGCGATCGGCATAGCGATAAGCAAATCGTTCGAGGGACTCAAACACCCGAATCAGCAACTTATTCCGTAACAAGTCCGTCACGATCGCCGCTTCCGGCAAAACATCCTGCAAGTTCAACACCACCGGACAGCGATAAATCCATTTCACTACCGTCGCCGGAACGCAAGCCGGTAGCGGCGGACTCGTCAGCAAAATGACATCGGGACGCCAACCGTTGAGGGCTTGTACGAAACTGGTCGTAACGAAGCTACTTTCAAGCAGAACCCGATCCATAAACCCCGGTTTCGGCCGCACCCAGACGTAACACCGTTGAACTTTAACGCCATTGAGTTCCTCTGTCACGTAAAGTTTACCCCGATAGCCCTCGTAAATCTGACGTTGGGGGTAGTTCGGCATCCCCGTCACCACCCGGACTTGATGGCCGCGTTGCACTAAACCCTCGGCTAACTCAGTCATAAGCGGAGCAATGCCGATCGGTTCGGGATGGTAGTTATACGAATAGATTAAGATTTTCATCGTGTCTCGTTAGCCCTGGGCGATCTCGGAGAGTCGTTTAAACACTCTCTTTTACTCGGGTCAGATGCTTCCGTCAGCGAGAGTTCAAAAGTCTAGGTTCGAGAATAACGCTAGAATATCGATGAAATCTCGTTTTTCGCTCGATCGCGTCCTTGTTTGTATGCCGAATCCCGCTAAAGCACCTCTAGGTCGAAAAACACCCTCGATCTTGATTTTAGGTCTATTACTGCTCTTATGGAGCGTGGGATGGGGATGGGGAGTCTCTCAAATCGCGCGTTCCCAAGTTGATGACACCATTCTCGATCGACCCCACATCGGAACCGTCGATCCCATTCCCGAACGCTTTCGAGCCGGACAACAGCTTTACTTAGAACATTGTGCCACCTGTCACGTCGGTATTCCTCCGGCTGTCTTACCGACGGAAACTTGGCGAGAATTATTGCTCGACGAAGAACACTACGGAACCCGCGTCGAAGTCTTACCCAGTCCGCAGATTTACATCGTGTGGGATTACCTGCAAACCTTCTCGCGTCCGAAACAGAACCCTGACGAAAGAATTCCCTATCGCTTAGAATATTCGACCTATTTCCAGGCGTTGCATCCTCAAGTCGAAGTCCCTCGCCCCATCGACATCAAACAATGCGGCACTTGCCATCCCAACGCCGTCGAGTTCGATTTTCGCAGCCTTGTGAGGGGATGAGGGGATGATGGGGTTCGCGTCTTTCAGGGATGAGTTGGCGGCGTACCTTGGCGGTGCGTGACGAGTTCTCGGTTTCCGGTTCGACACCCGATTTTTCAAGTCATGCCCCCTACAAAAAATCCCCCATCTGAGGAAGATGGGGGAGACTGGAACCTAGGATGGAGCCGAGTAAGGCCAGCAAGGGGAATGCGGCATGAAAATTTCCCTTGTTGGTTACATCGTCTTCTTCTAAGCACAACCATAACGCCCGAAAGTAACGATACTGTGACAAGGATGTGACAGTTGCATCGCAGACTCGTTCGTTTCACCCTTGTCAGTTGAGTGGTTTTATCTACCATAAAACTGTAGAGTTGCCAAGCCACTATGACCCGCGATCGATCCACCCGACGCAAGTTTATCGCCACCACTGCCGCTGTTGCTGGGGGCGCTATTGGAATTAAAGCATTACAAAAACGATCGCCGACTTTATCCGAACCCGCCTCAAATACCCCGATGGCGATGCCCGAACGGGTTCTCGGTCGGACGGGGGAATCGGTACCGATTTTCGGGTTGGGAGGCGCCGGACAAACGCCCCTGTCGAAATCGGGACGAGAGCGGGAAGCCTTGGAGTTAGTGGAAACCGCGTTAAACCTGGGAATTCGCTATTTCGATACGGCCGCCAGTTACGGACCGAGCGAGGACTATTTAGGGAAAATTCTGCCGGAATATCGCGATCGAATATTTTTAGCCAGTAAAACCGCCGTGCGCGATCGAGACGGGGCTTGGCGAGAGTTAGAGCGATCGTTGCAACGCCTGAAAACCGATCGCCTCGATTTATGGCAGTTACACCATGTTTCCCGCCCCGAGGAGATCGATCGCCTGTTTAGCAACACCGGCGCGATACAGGCATTAGAAGAAGCCAAAGAACAAGGATTAATTCGCTATACCGGAATCACCGGACACCACGACCCCAACATCATCGCCGAAGGATTGCGCCGATACCCCTTCGATACCACCTTAATCCCTGTCAACGCCGCCGACCCACACCACCCGCAACCGTTTCTTCCCGTTGTCATGCCCGTTGCGATCGAGCAGAACGTCGGCGTTATCGCCATGAAAGTCCCCGCTTACGGTAAATTACTCGAATCGGGACGCCTCGACGGAATGCGGGAAGCCTTGGGATACAGCCTATCGGTTCCGGGGGTTCGCTGTTGCGTCGTCGCGGCGGAAAATCCCCAACAACTCGCCGACAACGTGAGAGTGGCGCGTCAGTTCGTCCCCTTGGAAGAGGCGGCGATGGCTGACATCGAACGTCGCATCGCCTCGGACTGGGAAGACGTGACGTTTTATCAAAAAATTTGGGTCTAAAACCCCGCCCTTCTAGGGCGGCTTTTGACAATCCTGTTTTTTGTGCTAAAATATTCAGAACAATGTGCGATTCGTTCTCACCAAAAGTGGAAGGAAAACTCCTGAAACGTGGGTGGGGCAAGGAACACAGCCCACAAAGGGCATAGAACCTTGACAACTAGATATCGATGATGGTGCAAGTCCATCCCACGAGGTGTATCGCGTGAAAGCACTTCCCCCAACGTAGAGACTGGTCGTGCGATTC
>NZ_JBNGCO010000142.1:10156-10268 GCF_049974805.1 Baaleninema sp. | reverse complement strand
GAGATGATGGGATGAGGAGATGATGGGATGAGGAGATGATGGGATGAGGAGATGAGGTAATTGACCCATTGATAATTTCTCCCCCTCTCCCAATGTCCCGCTTGGGGCGGTG
>NZ_JBNGCO010000142.1:0-10056 GCF_049974805.1 Baaleninema sp. | reverse complement strand
CGTGACAATTTATCGGTCTCACGATTTACACTCGAGTTTTCAAGTCACGCACCCTTGTATGTTGGCGGTGTACATTGACGGTGCGTGACAATTTATCGGTCTCACGATTTACACTCGAGTTTTCAAGTCACGCACCCTACCACTCACTGTTCACTGTAAAAGATGCGTCGTTCTCCCAATCAACTGCAAATTGCTGAATATCTGTGCTGGATTAGTACGGTCGTGGGGACGTTTGTGGCAGCGGTGTCCGGTCGATTCGTCTTTGCTGGGGTGCCGATTTCTCTGTCGCTGTTTCTGAACTTAACGAACCGCCGCAATCTGGAGGTGATGGCGCAACGTCAGGCGATGGCCGCCATCGCTCAGGTGCATCAGAAATTGTCTTACGATATCGATCGCCTGCGATCGCAACTCGGCGACCCCAATGCTTTCTCCAGGATTCCCACAACGCCACCCTCTCCTCATTGGCGGAACCCGACACCGGAATCGGCGGTGCGTCAGGAATTACTTCGACTTCAGGGGGAATACGAGAGTTTGCACGAGTCCCTCTCCGAAACCATCGCCTATCTCAACGATTCGCCACTCCCTCAGCGTATCGACGAGTTGGAACTGCAAATCGACTATTTAACAGACGAACTGGAACGATTGCGCCATCAGTGGCACGCCTCAGTCCCCATCGATGTCGAACCGGTTCCGACGGAAATCGAGGAGGAGGACGACCGCGACGAGGAAATCCCGCCGTTGGAGGAAGGGGAGTCTGAAGACGCCCCCGCTTCAGGTAAGTTTTCTCTCGATTTACCCTTAGAACGGCGTCGCGAACCGGCCGCCTCTGGGGACCAGGCGCACCGCCAGGAGACGGCCCCGCCGAGGACACCGACGGTTCCCATGTTTTCGATTGAGGGTCGCGAGTCGTCTAAGGAGAAAAGTACCGCTTCCCCCAGGTTGCCCCTGTCGTCCCCGCCGAGGGAAGAACCGGCCGCCAGCGAAAGCGGTGTGACGCCTGTAGAGTCTTCAGCGTCCCGTCCGTCGGCGTCGTCGGGGACGGTGGGGTTGCCGACGTTTATGGTGAAGGTTCCTCAGCAACAGTGGGATTGCGTGTTTACTTTGACGGATCACGGGGACTGGGTCAGCGCCCTGGTGGTGTCTCCGGATAACGAACTGTTGGTTAGTGCTAGTTTCGATAAGACGATTCAGGTGTGGCGGTTGAAGACGGGGGAATCGTTGGGGGTGTTGTCGGAACATGAGAGTCCGGTGTGTGCGTTGGCGGTGAGTCCTGATGGGTTTTTGCTGGCCAGCGGGAGTTGGGACAAGACGGTGAAGTTGTGGGATTTGCAGAAACAGAGTTTGGTGGAGAGTCTGGCGGACGAGGAGGAAGCGGCGGGGTCGGTGCGATCGCTGGCGATGAGTCCGGACGGTCAGTTTGCGGCCAGTGGGTGGTTTGAGGGGGCGATTCAGGTTTGGCAGGTGAAGGTGTCGCCGAAGCGCAAGCGGGTTTCGGCCAGCGATCGCGGTCGGACGGAGGCCCATCGCGGCCGGGTGGATGCTTTGGCGTTCAGTCCTGACGGGTCGATGTTAGCCAGTGGCGGGGCAGATGGGTCGATCGTGTTGTGGCGGTTTGACGGCGGACGGGGCAGTTTGGAACGCGATCGAAGTCTCGCGGACAGCGGCGAACCGATCAACGCACTCGCCTTCAGTCTCGACGGTCGTACCCTGGCTAGTGCCAGTCGCGATCGCACGGTGCAACTGTGGGATCTCGATCGAAACCGCTCTCGTCAGACGCTTAAGGAACATGCCGGTTCGGTCACGTCTCTGGCTGTCTGTACTGACGGAAACACCCTCGTCAGCGGCAGTGCGGACGGTACGGTGAAGATTTGGGATATGGTTCGCGGTCGATCGATCGCCACACTCAGCGATCGATCCGACGCGGTCATGGCGGTGGCGGTGAGTGCCGACGGCGAAACCCTCGTCAGCGGTACGGCGGACGGGACGGTGAAGGTGTGGCGGAGACGGTAGTGGGGATGAGGGGATGAGGGGATGATGAGGGGATGAGGGGATGAGGGGATGAGGGGATGATGAGGGGATGAGGGGATGATGGGATGATGGGATGATGGGATGATGGGGAAAATACATTGTCGGTGCGTGACGATCGATCGCTCTTACGATTGACACCCGATTTTTTAAGTCACGCACCCTACGACTATCCTCGGTTGGCTTGTTTCCACCGTTCCACGTAGGCGGGGAATTGGGGGAGGCGACAGGGATATTTGGCCTGTCCGTCGATGTCGCCTAGGCAACGTAATAGGTTGTCGAAGGCGGCGCGGACTTCGGGGTGCGATCGCACCATCTGATTGGCGCGAGGGCTGTCTAAGGAAATTGCGATCGCTTGCTGTGACCGAAATCCTTGGCGGCGGTTTCCTTGTCTGATATAATAATCGATCCCTGGTTGCAAGTGGTGTTTCTGAAAGACGTTGTGTAATCCCTGCACGGCTCGCTGAAGACGAACGTTTAACTTCGCTTCGATCGCCGATTCAGATTCGTCTTGGGTCAAAGCCTGCCAAAACTGGCGGAGCCGTTGGAAAAGAAACATAGACAAAGGTCAGACCCTCTCGGTCTGACTGCTAACGTCTGACTTACAGTGTATCGAGACTTCCGCAGGCGCGAGCCTTTTGGCTGGCGTCACGGTTTCTGCTGGCCGCTTTGATAAGGGTATCGAGGACTACGCCATATATAGTGTTTTTGTTCTCTAAAAAAACGGTTGACACACTACATATGGCGTATGATAGAGTCCTAATCCTCAGATAAGCTCGTTACTCTCGAAAAAAAACCCAACCGAAACGTGAATCACTTACTGGAATGGTCTGAAAGTCGGGTCGATGAAGAATTGACCCGTCTGAACGTCGTGCCTCTCAACGGAACGCTCCCCTATGATTACCTGTTTTACTCGGAGGATTTGCCCCGTCGCAACGACGGCCGCCTTCGGGATTCGGTATTGAAACGCTACCGCCACATCGAAGAAGGCGGTTGGTGGTGTTCGGGGATCGATCTTCTGACGGGGAAAGACGATCTCTGGGGCTGTTTCAAACCGAACCAACCGCGCGATCGATTCGACGGAACTCTCGAGGGCAATCTCGACGCCGCCGCACGCAAACCCATTAAATACGAACATCCGCCCAAAACCGCTACGGGATTGTTCGCGTTGCGGGTTCCGCTACATTTGTGGAAGGCGATCGCCGATCGCGCGGGGGTCGGACTCTCTCACGACGATATCGACAACGCGCAATCGGATTTCGGTTTTTGGCAGTGGCTTTTAAACCATCCGGAAGTTCCCCTCTGCGTTACGGAAGGGGCGAAGAAAGCGGGAGCTTTACTCAGTGCGGGATACGCAGCAGTCGCCCTTCCCGGCATTCATGGCGGCTACCGCGTACCTCGGGACGAATGGGGAAACCGCGTCGGCAAATCTCGCCTGATTCCCCAATTATCAATGCTGGCCGAGGGCAAACGCCCCGTTTATTTGGTCTTTGATCGCGATCGAAAACCCAGCGCCGTCAAAGCCGTCCAAGGCGCCATCCGCCGCACCGGATACCTCCTCAGCCAAGCCGGATGTCCCGTGCGCGTCGTCACCTGGAACCCGGAAGCGGGTAAAGGGGTAGACGACTTCATCGCCAACAGAGGAACCGAGGCCTTCGATGGCGCCTACAGCAGCGCCCTCCCCCTCACCACCTGGCGGGCCCGTTCCCTGACGCGGTTGACCTACAGCAGCGACATCCAACTCAATCAACCCTTCCTCGGAGACCTTCCGGTTCCCAAAAGCGCCTCCCTTGTGGGCATTCGATCGCCCAAAGGCACGGGAAAAACGGAATTTCTGCGCCGCGTCGTGGAACGGGCCATCGAACAAAAACAGCGGGTTCTTGTCATCGGACACCGGGTTCAACTGGTCGAAGCGCTCTGTCAGCGGTTCGGACTGCCCTATATCAGCCAGGTGAGCGACCCCAGCGACCCCGGTATCGGCTACGGCTTGTGTATCGACTCCCTACACCCGGATTCTCAGGCGCAGTTCGACCCGGAGGATTGGACGAACGCCGTGGTGATTCTCGACGAAGTGGAACAAGTGCTGTGGCACGGGTTGAACTCGGACACCTGCCGCAGTCACCGGGTTCCCATCCTGCGATCGCTCAAATCCCTTGTCCAAAATACTATCGCCGAATCGGGGCAGGTGTTCGCCGCCGACGCGGATTTAAGCGATACTTCTTTAGATTATTTGCTGTCCTTGGCATCGGTGAAACGCGCTCCCTTCATCGTTCAGAATGAATGGAAAGCGGGGAAAGATGCAGGTTGGACGGTTCATCATTACACGGAAAGCACCCCCAAACGCATCGTTCGGGAACTGGAACAACACATCGAAGAGGGCGGAAAACCCTTCGTGTGTTTGTCGGCGCAAAAGTTGACGAGTCCCTGGAGTACGCGGTCGCTGGAAGCTTATTTCCGTAAAAAGTTCCCCAATTTGAAGATTTTGCGGGTGGATGCGGAGTCGGTTTCGGAACCGAGTCATCCGTCTTATCGCTGTATGGGGTCCCTCGATCGCCTGTTGAAAGACTACGATGTGGTATTGGCCTCGCCGTCCATCGAAACGGGAGTCAGTATCGATTTACAGGGTCATTTTACGTCCGTGTGGGCGATCGCTCAGGGCGTTCAGTCGGAAAACAGCGTCCGTCAGGCGATCGCGCGGGTTCGCGATACGGTTCCCCGTCACCTGTGGCTGGCGCGTTACGGCTTCAACAAAGTCGGGAACGGTTCGACTTCTATTCCCAGTTTGCTGAGTTCTGGAAAGCGTCTGACTCAGTTAAACGTGCGTCTGTTGCAACAGTCGGATTTCGAGGCGTTCGACGATTTCGATGCCGGGTTTCAAGCGGAATCTCTCATGTGCTGGGCAAAAATGGCGGTTCGCCTCAATGCGACGATGGCGCAATATCGCGATTCGGCGATCGCAGCCTTGCGCGATGAAGGTCATGAGATTGTTGAAATCGCCCCGGCGAAGAAAACTCGCCGCCGCCGCAGTACCCGCAAGCGCAAAGCCAACGACACCACCCCGGAAACGCCGTCGGAAACGTTGCAGCGTCAAATCGCGGAAGTGCAGCGTCAGAATTACGAAGCGGACTGTCAAGCGATCGCTGAATCTTCTGAGTTGAACGACCTCGACTATCGCAGTTTGAAGAAAACTTTGGTGAAAACCCCGAACGATCGTCGAGCCTTGCGAAAATACGAACTGCACCGTCGTTATAAAATTTCGGTGACGCCGGAATTGGTGCAGCGGGACGATAAAGGCTGGTACAAGAAGCTCCGGTTACATTATTTCTTGACGGTGGGACGGTCTTATTTAGCCGAACGCGATCGACGGGTGGCGCAAAAACTCATCGAACGGGGTCAAGGCCAGGTATTCCAACCGGATTTCAATCGATCGCAACTCGGCGCCACAGTGGGAACCATGGAAATTTTGGGAATTGCCAAGATTCTCAACCAACCCCAGCGGGAGTTACGGAACACCGACGAAGATTTACAGGCGATGGCCAAATTGGCGTTGCAACATCGCGCCGATATCAAACTCACCACCGGAATCGGTTTGGCGAAAAACTCTACGCCGATGGTCATCGTGCGGCGTTTTTTGGACAAATTGGGGTATGCTTTGACCTGTCTGCGTTGCGAACGGGAGAAGAATAAGAAGCCGTTGCGCGTCTATCGCATCGAACCGCCGCAAGACGATCGATGGTTGGTGTTCGAGCAGTGGTTGGCGGTCGATCGATCCTCGAAACGCTTTCGCAACCGTCCGAAAAGCCGTCGCGGAAAACGCCAGGAACCGGAGGTGGCGAACCTTCCCGCCACGCCAGAAGAACGATCGGAACAACTGGCGTTAGAGTTGGATTGACGTTCTCCCCCGCCTGAAGGCGGGGGGATTCCGGGTTCGTCGATCGACCTTTAAATCTCCGCCAAGCCAACTCGCTGACTCGAACCCATTCCCCTTCAACTCTCCGACTGGATTGTTTAAGACGATGGCTGAAGACCCCAGAGGGCTAATCTCCCCAGGCTTTACGTTTCCGGGCGCCCCACGATACCTTAGAAAGCATTTGAGCAAATGCTCGACTTTTCGGGTCTCGCGACTCTTTTGAGTGCTTGCGTTTTTAAAGAGGTCTCTAGCACCTCTGCACCGATGTCGCAATGGTCGTTAAAGACCCTTTGCGGGCTGGGCTACCGACGAATCACCCGGCACCGGAGTAGACTTCACTTTAGCCTTCAAATGCCGCCCTCAAAGGGCGGGGCTTGAAACCCTCAATCTTTGGTCAAACGTCCCTCGCATGGGGCTGTCTGCATTTGCCCGCCTCTGTCGGATCGAACTACAATTATCGATCCGAGAGAAGCCCAATTAACAGGCAAAATTCAATTACAGGATATCTATGGCTCCCACACCCGAAGAACTCAAAGCCATCGACGACAAACTCTCCCAACGGTTTATCGAACTCGATCCCGACGGATACTTTATTATTTATGTCGATCGCGACGCGGGGCTAATTTGCGCCGAACACTACAGCAACGACATTAACGAAAAAGGCTTGGCTGTCGATCCCGAAACCGGAGAACCGATTCCCTGCGACGGCGGCGCGAAACGCAAGCCCACCGTGGTTTACAAAGGACGCACCGCCAAGGAGTTGGGCATGGAAATCACCGAAAAAGCCGATCCGAAGCGGTTGTCCTTTCTCGACCATGCTTTATATTTAGGACGAGAGTTCGTCCGAGCCGAAATGGCGTTGCTCTCAGGAGAAGAGTACGTTCAGGATTAATCGATTCGAGAGTTTCCGTTTTTCCAAGCCCCCGGTATTTTTAAAAATATCGGGTCTTCTGAGATTAGGGTGTAATTTGTTAATTTGGAGACAAAATCTGGGTAGGGGCGCAAATTTGCGCCCCTTAGCTCCATACCCCTCCAAGATATCGGGGTTTTCGCCTGCGTCACGCCCCCTTGTCAGGCCCCCTTGTCAGTCGTGACCGGAACACCGTTCACGAGATTCAATCAAGACCTCTTTGCCGCTTACAAAGTGCGTTTGGGCTTTATTTGGGCTTGAAATTTGTTTAAGTACCGTTAGAGGCGATCGATCCATTCCGTCGCGGCGGGAACCTCGAGGGGGTGAGAGACGAAATAGCCTTGAGCGTAACGACAGCCGAGGTCTTTGAGGCACTCGAACTGTTCGGCCGTTTCGATCCCTTCAGCGATGGCGTCCATCCCCAGGTGAGTGGCCAGATTGAGAATCGCTTGCACGATGCCGAGATTTTCGCGATCTCCACCGATCGGACTGACAAACGAGCGATCGATCTTTAACGTATTGACGGGAAACTGTTGCAGGTAACTCAAACAAGAGTATCCCGTGCCGAAGTCGTCGATACTCAATTGAATACCGCGATCGCGCAGTTGTTGCAAAACATCCATCGTCGCCTCGGAATTTTCCATCAACATACTTTCGGTCATTTCCAGCTTTAACGCCTCTCCCGGTAACTGAGTTCGGGCTAAAACGCGATCGATACGATGGAGAAATTCCGGTTCTTCGAGTTGTTTTCCCGAGAGGTTGACGCTAACTCGTAACCGCGACGCCGCCGAACCGTTCGTACCCGTTCGCCACGCTTGGAGTTGGCGACAGGCTTCCGCTAAAATCCATTCTCCCAACGGCACGATCGCCCCCGTTTCTTCGGCCACGGGAATAAATTCCCCCGGAGACACCCGGCCGCGGGTGGGGTGGTGCCATCGCACTAACGCCTCAAACCCGGCTAACTGTTCGGTTTGTAAATCAACGATCGGCTGGTAGACCACCTTAAACTCGCTCTCGAAGCCCGATCGGGCGTGGGGGGCGAAACTGTCCCCGAGTCGATCGACAGCTCGCCACAACTCCGATTCGAGCTGAAGTCGCTCCATGGCTCGCTCGTGCATGGCGCGATCGAAGACTTCGTGACGGGCTTTGCCCCGCTCTTTCGCCCGATACATGGCGATATCAGCGTCTCGCAGCACGTCTTCGGGGCGATCGTACCCCGTGGAACTCAAGGCGATTCCGATGCTGACGGTGGTAAACATTTCGTGACCGTCGATGTTGAAAGGGGGCAACAAAGCCCGTTGAATGCGTCGCGAAATGCGGGTGACTTCTTCGGGGTTGTCCAGGTCGTCGAGTAAAACGGTAAACTCGTCGCCGCCGAGTCGCGCCACACTGTCGGCGGCTCGCAAGCAGCCTTCGAGACGGCGGGCGATTTCCACTAACAGGCGATCGCCGATGGAATGGCCGACGCTTTCGTTAATGACCTTAAAGCGATCGAGGTCGAGAAACAGGACGGCGAACAGGTAATGCGATCGCCGCTTGGCCCGCTGGATGGCTTGGGCGAGGCGATCGACGAACAGGCTGCGGTTGGGCAACCCCGTCAGGGCGTCGTGAAGGGCGTCGTAGCGCAACTGTTCCTCAGCCCGTTTGCGATCGCTGATGTTGCGAACGATGGCGATCGTCTCGTCCTTGGCGATAGGGGTCAACCGACATTCGTAATGTTGGGTGTTGCCATCGATGGGTAGAACGTACTCCAAGGTCACGAACTCTTGAGTCTGACAGACGCGCGAGATCGCCGCTTGAAATTGTGGGGCGATGTCTGAAGGAAGCAATTCTTGGAGAAGATGCCCTAAAAACGCCTCGGGAGGCAGATACAGTTCCACCGCCGTTCCCGCTTGGTAATCTAAAATCGTCCCGTCGCTGCGGATGCGGAAAAACAAATCCGGTAACGCCGCAAAAATCGCTTGCAGTTGGGCGTTGGTTTGACGGAGTTCTTCCTCCATCTGTTTGCGTTCGGTAATATCGATGGCCGTCCCGAGAATTTGTTGGGGCAACCCGGAAGCGGTGCGCGTCAGGACGACGTCCCATTTATGAAGCCAACGCCATTGGTCGTCTTTGTTTTTCAGACGAAATTCGCTCTCTAAAATTTCGCCGTCTTCCGCCTCCGCCAGTCGGTTGTACAGGCGTTCGATTTGGTCGATATCCTCGGGGTGAATGCGTTCGAGGGCGAGGGCTTCTCCCTCCTGACGCAGTTGGTTGGCCGTTCGTCCGAAAAACTGACAGTTGTGGCGGTTGACGTACAGATTTCGTCGTTGCTGGAGGTCGAAGATATGAACGAAGGTCGGCGTCAGATCGGCGATTTGTTCGGCCAGATGTTGGCTTTGTCGCTGGGCTTCTTCGGCTTGGCGTCGATCGGTAATGTCTCGTAAGAGGATGACATAGCTGGCAACGCCGTCCCATTCAAGGGTTTGGGTTTTCATCTGACTGACGTTGACTTTGCCCGTTGTGGAGAGGGTTTCGAGTTCCGTTACCGTATCTCCAGTGCTGGGAATGCCTAATTCTTCTCCGAGGAGAGAGGAAATCGAGCGACCGAACAGAATGGCGGCGGCAGGGTTGACAAAGCGAATGGTGCCTTGGCGATCGACGACGATTAAGCCGTCGGAGATACTTTGAATGAGGGTAGAGAGTTGTTTTTCCCGTTCTTGTAAGGTTTGTTCGACCTGTTTTAAGTTGCTGACATCGAAGCGAACTCGCACAACAGCAGGTGTCCGCTGGTCGCGGGTTGAAAGGGGCGTCAGGGTTTCGACGATCGCACGCTCGGTTCCGTCTTCTGAGAGGATTCCATAGGAGAGGGTCGTGTTTTTGCCCGTGAGGACGGCTCGATCGAGGGTTTGGCGGACGCGATCGCGGTCTTCGGCGCAGATTTCCTCGAGATCGTCCCTGTCGCTGAAGCTTTCCCGCCAAGAGCTATTTTTGAAGTACGTGCGGCCGTCGCCGTCCCTTAAGGCGATCGCGACGGGGATAGCATCGAAGAGCGAGGCGTTCAAATCGTCGCGATCGCGCTGACGGGAGAACCGACGAACGCCCTCGCCTACCTGACGCACGAGATGACTGCAAACGGACAGAATGTTTTTGAGAGAAGAAGGGGGGCGGTGATGGGTCATCGAAAATTTTGGGTTTGAAACCCCGCCCTTCTAGGGCGGCTTTACAGTAC
>NZ_JBNGCO010000141.1:0-10415 GCF_049974805.1 Baaleninema sp. | reverse complement strand
CCTCTGTTTCGCTCTCAGTTTCTCCAGGCTCTGCAACTTTTGTCCTGTACTTAGGTACGCAGGCTGCCCGCAAGTCTAAAGCGTCCCAGAGGTTTTGGCTGACTTCTTCTCGCCAGGGTTGGGTAAAGGAAAAGGCGAGGTAGCCGCGACCGTGTTTGACGGGTTTTTCGTACAGGAGGCGACCCTCTTCCGTGGATTGCCACGGAAGGGAGGCTTGTTGAGATAGGACGTTACAGGTTTCCCAAATCACCATGGACGAGGCGAAGCGGCAACTGTCGCCGTTGGCGAACAAATCGGCGTGAGGAGGTGTGGCTTCGGCGATGAGAACCGCTTGACACTTTCGGGAACGTGCGGGGTTGGGGCGAGGGTGCAACGTCAGATCGAGCGCGGTTTGAAAGTCGTTGGGGGTTGAAGGGTTTTGAGCGTCGATCGCTCCGAACTGGGGAGGACGTGGAACGCACGTGTCGCAGGTGACACATTGGGCGTGAAGGATTTGGCTCATCGGACGAGAGGGTGAGGAAGGACTTCGGCGTCTAAAAGACTGGGTGAAGCGAGAAGTCTCAAGGGTCGGTGGTGAGGGGAAACGACAATAGTTATAGACAATCAGTTATGGACCATTGACAAGAAATAACGAACGATCGCCCATCTGCTTGGTGTTCGAGCGATTGATAACTATGGATATATGACTGGTCTGAAGTTACCACTGAAACGCGATCGCAATTGTTCGCAACGATCGCTTTAAGGGGTCTGTTTGACGGCAACGTGAGATATCGATCGCATGGCGATCGGGGCAATCGATTCTGATTCTCTCCCATGGCGAAGGCAAAGGGTTCACACCTACAAAAATGCAGCAGAAAGCTAATTCTGCTGCATTTTGATGAGGATTGGAGTTTTTGGACGTGAGGTTGAGACTTCTGGGTTGAAATATCTCCAGTGTCTTAACGCAAAGCATTCTCGATTTGGTTGGCCAGGTTGAGTTGTTCGATCGTCGGCACGTCGATCGGGCGATCGGCTAGACGCTCTAATTCCCAGGCCATCAACTTGAGGTAACGAGCGCGATCGCGCAAACGCTGGCTAATTCCTTCCGATCCCATGGCCAAACAGGTGGGACAAACATCGCTAAGATAATCGCCAGAATCTCGATAAGCCCGTGCGACAACCTCTTGAGGCACGAAGATCGCCCCGCATAGGTCACATCGACATTTTTCGTCAAAATGGTTGCTTTCTATGTGGATTTTCATGGACTTACTCACTAGGCTCTATGGTTTTCGACAATTGCCGACAGCCTGTTTGATTTAAACGAGGAAAACGACAAACGAGACAAACGACCGTTTTTTTAAATGTCTTGAAACCTTAACAAAGCTCGCGACCTACAGCCGTAAAATCTTAATTCTATTTTAACAGTTATGAGGAGAGGTTTTACAGTTAATTTTCAATTTCAAAACAATCTCGAAAAACGGGGGGTCGATACAGGAAACTACCGTCAATCGATATCCAGCAATATTGAAGTAGTGGCAATCATATTCGAGAAATCCTGCTTGAGGAAGATGCCGAACGCTGTCGATCTGCTAGGACGGTGGTGAAACTCAGTCTTCTTTCTCAAATCGTCTTCGATCGTCCGGATAAAGAACGCGATCGCGCGAACAAATGAAGGTCAGGGCATTTGGGAGTAACGATCGTGACAACAGTGTTAGTGGTTGAAGACGATCCGATTAACTGGCGAGTCTTCCAAAAAATTCTCACGCGACGCGGTGGTTTAAATGCCTTGCATACCGAGGATGTTGAAGAAATACTCAATATCGCCCGCTCCGGAGGCGTCGATATCATTTTGATGGACGTATCTCTGGGGAACAGTCAATACGAAGGAGAGCCTGTAGACGGACTCCGCATTACCCAACTGCTGAAAGCCGATCCCACCACTGCCCATCTTCCTGTAATCCTGGTCACGGCGAACGCGATGGTGGGCGATCGAGAAGCGTTTCTTAAAAAAAGCGGCGCCGACGGCTACATTGCCAAGCCCATTCTCGACCATAACGACTTTATCGCCCAAATTCGCGCCATGTTAGCGAAGACGAAAGACGAGGAAATGAGAAGATGAAGTGGTGAGAAGAGGAGGCAAGAATTTCACTTTCTTCGATCGACTCTAAAAAATTGCAAATTCTCCTAGGGTTGCGATCGCGAACTCTGATAAAATGCTGCTGAATTAACAGACTGGTGGCAAATTGTCGAGTATGGCTGCATGGCTGGGGTTAAATGCAGTGCTGCTGCTGGCAGCATATCTATTGGGATCGACGCCGACGGGGTATTGGGTTGCCTATCGTGCGAAGAATATTGATATTCGCCAACACGGCTCCGGTTCCACGGGGGCGACGAACGTGCTGCGGGTTGTGGGGAAAAAAGCCGCCTTGTTCGTCCTGCTCGCCGATATTTTGAAAGCGGTTGCGGCGATTGCTTTAGTCCGTTTGACTTACGGATTTGTGGGGGGGTTTGAGGCCATCGCCGCCATCGAGCCTCGACTTTGGCAACCTTGGATTGTCACCCTCGCTGGATTAGCTGCCATTTTCGGCCATGCGAAATCCATTTGGTTGATGACAGGTTCGGCGCGAGATCCCGAACTCACAACGGGTGGAAAAGCCGTCGCCAGTAGCCTCGGCGTGTTGTTGGCGCTTTCCTGGCCGGTGGGTTTAGCCACGATCGCTATTTTCGCCACCGTCTTGAGCCTCTCGAGAATCGTCTCCCTCAGTTCGATGTTGTCGGCGATTTTAATTTCCGTGCTGATGTGGGGAACCCATCAACCTCTTCCCTTCTGTCTGTTTGCGATCGCCGCCACCGCTTACGTTTTATTCCGCCATCGCTCGAATATCGATCGCCTGCTCTCGGGAACCGAACCCCGACTCGGACAACAAACCCAACTTTCCAAATAAAAATTACTTTTTATCGAATTCTCACGGTAGGGTTTTGATTTAATCTTGAAAATCAAGCGGTGCGGGGATTATATGCGTTATTCCCCTATTCTACCTGTCTCTGTGGCGAGAAATTTTTATATTTTTTCTAACTTTTTCCCGAAAGAGTCGGAAAAGCCTGCCGAAGCCGTTGCGCTTCCCTCGGATTTTGGACATCGTAGAGGGCGATCGCCTGCTTGAGGGCCAACATCCCATCGAGGACATTTCCCGTTTGCAGCAACATCAACCCTAAATTCCGATGAGAACCGGCCAGTTGGGGATCGAGATCGATGGCTTTTCGATAACAGTCGATGGCCGCCTGAAACTGTCCCAAGCCGCGCAGCGTCACCCCGAGATTGTAAAATCCCAACGCAAAAGTCGGATCGATTCGCACCGTCATTTCAAAAGCGCGTTGAGCTTCTGCAAAATTCCCCATTTGCAACAACGCCGAACCCAAATTCACATAAGCCCCCAATTTCGCCAAGGGTGCGATCGCCGTTTCCGTAGCGATGCCATAGTGTTTCACAGCGCGATCGAACTGTTGGCGTCGCGCGTAAGCAATACCCAGATGATACCGCAACTCAAAAGCCACAGGTTCCGTCACCGCCGCCGCCGAGAGTCCCCGATGCAGCAGTTTCATCCCCGCCGAAATCTCGCCCATCTGGACGTAGAACGCACCCAACTTACTACAAACATAAGGATCGTTGGGATATTGTCGGTGATAGCCTTCGATGGCGGCTTTGGCTCGTTCTAACTTACCCTGGGCTGCGATCGTCCCCGGTTCGTACCCCTCGTGAAGAATCGCCACCGTATCGAGATGGCGGACGTTCCAGCCCGATTCCTCTTGTAACAGTTCCGCCACCGAATCGTCGATGGTGGCGTGATAGGGACGAGAAAAATAGAGCTTCCGATGGCGGCGAAACAACCGCGACACAATGGAATAGGGCGACTGCGAGGCGCCGATTTCCTGACGAATCAAATTGACAGCGATGGCGTTGTCGTTTTCAATGGCGTTTCGCAGCGACGGAATAACCTTAGAATTGAGCCGTTCGTCTGCATCCAGCACCAACACCCAATCCCCCGTGACGAGTTTCAACGCTTCGTTTCTCGCCGCCGCAAAGTCGTCGCACCAATCAAAGTGTCCCACGATCGCACCGGCGTTTTTCGCAATTTCCACCGTGCGATCGCTCGATCCCGTATCCAACACCACGATTTCATCGACGATATCCCGCACGCTTTCCAAACATTGCGGAAGTCGAGATTCCTCGTTTTTGACGATGGCGCAGAGGCTCAGTTTCATAGGAACTGGGGCTTGAAAACTTTAACGCATTCGCAACAAAACCGTATCGAGATTCTCGCGATACAGCGCCACGTTCGGCGCGAGACTCACCGCCCGTTGATAGGCGTTGAGGGCTTCCTCGTACCGTCCCAACCGTTCCAACGCATAGCCCAACCCGTTCCAGGCGGCGGCGTTGTCCGAGTCCAGTTCCAGAGCGCGAAGATAGGCTTCTTGCGCGTCTCCATAGCGTTCGAGGCGTTCTCGCGCCACACCGAGATTGTACCAGGCGAAATCCTCGCCCAGTTCCCCCCAGCGTCCATCGCCGTCGAGGGCGTTTTCACAAGCCTCCGCCGCTTCAAAATTGCGTCCCAAACTGATGCGATCGGCGCAGAGGTTCACCCAAGCCAGGGAGTAATCCGGGGCGATGTCGAGGGCGCGGCGATAGGAGTCGATCGCCGCCTCGTATTCCCCTAAATTCCCCAACTGAACCCCGCGATTCGTCCAAGTTCGCGCGTCGCGGGGGCGCAAATCCAGGGCTTTATCGCAGGCGGTGACGGCCTCGATTCCGCTTCCCTTGGCGCAAATCGTTAAATAGTATTCGTAATAGTATTCTGCGTTATCGACGGCGTTGGCGTCGCCACCGTTGTCAGCCAAGGCGACGCCGCCGATTCCCCAGGCGATCGCTGCGATCGCGCCAACGAGTCCGTTTCTCGAGTACCCTTTCATCGTCACCGGCCCTTATTTGAAAAAACAGTTCGTCGGGTGCGTGAGGCGGACGCCATAACCATGTCGAAGTCCGAAACCTGAGTTTCCCGCGATACGCACCGCCCCATCCCATCATCTCCTCATCCCATCATCCCATCATCTCCCCATCTCCTCACCACGGAAGCCGACTTCCATCCCAGGAAAAAAACTGGCCGCTATCGTCCGCTGTCAACCCGTCCATAACGTCGAGTAACTGCGTCACCGTGCGATCGATCGAAAAGAGCTTTTCCGGGGGAACGTTGCGCTGAAACGGACGAGACAGGCGCGTGTCCGTCGTTCCAGGGTGTAACATCACCACCAGAGTTTGAGGACTTTTGCGAGAATATTCGATCGCCGCCGTGCGTAAAAACATATTCAACGCCGCTTTCGAGGCGCGATAGCCATACCAACCTCCGAGAGAGTTATCGCCGATACTGCCAATTTTGGCCGAAATCGTCGCCAACAGGCTGCGATCGCCGTGACGAAACAGCGGTAACAGATGTTTCGCTAACAAAATCCCGCCGATACTGTTGACCTGAAAATACCGCAACAAGCGATCGGGGTCGATTTGACGCAAACTCTTCTCCGGTTGAATCTCTCCTTCCTGAAGAATTCCCACGCAGTTAATCGCAAGATGGAGTTTTTCAACCTCCTTTTGTAGCGTATTCGTCCAAGCTTCCACCTGTGACTCCTCCGTGATGTCTACTGAAAAACACCGCAAGCGAGTCGGATGAGACTGAGCTAGTTCTAACAGGGGTTGCGCCGAGTCCGGATGGCGATAGGTAGCGTAAACGCAACGGATGCGATCGTCATTTAGCAGATGGCGAACGAAGCCGAAGCCAATCCCCTGACTCGCACCGACGACCGCCACATCGAGCGATCGCACTCCCTCAAACCACGAAACCATTGACATTCTTCTCCTCATCACCCCATCTCAAACTTCCCCAACACCGACCCCGGATAAGGAACCCGAATCAACTGATTCGCCATCGGAGAATCGAGGGACACCTTCGCCCCGTCGGGCCAGCAGACTTCCAAGCGATCGACCCGTCGGTGAGGTCCCAAACCGAAATGAGCCACCGGTTCCATCTGACAGAGATAGCCGCTTCCCGCATCGATGGCGCGAACGTGGCGTTCTCCCGCCACCGTCAAGCGACAAACCGCCCCTCGGGCCGGCGCCCCGTAGCGGGTCAGCGGTAACACCCGCAGCCATCCCGCCTCCGTCGGTTGCGGGCGATACAGCGTCAGCGGTTGCGGTTTCGCTTCCCCGTGAGCCACCAGTAACTCCAAACGGCCGTCGCCGTCGAAATCTCCCACCACCGCCCCCGTTCCAAAACTGTCCGGTTCCCAAGCGTCGCCGATATCCAACTGTCGCCACGCGCCGTTCCGCAAACCAAACAGACGGTTCGGTTCCCCTAAATTGTTGAACAAAATCTCTTCGATTCCGTCGTTATCGAAATCCGCCGCCACGACGCTGCGAACCCGAGACGATCGCGCCATTTCCTGGGGGGCGACGTTGCGAAACTGTCCTGTTGCGCCCTGTAAAAACAGGCGATGCGCCCCTTCCCAGTTTCCGTAAACGATATCGAACTTACTGTCTCCGTCGGCGTCGAGAACCGCCACGCCGCGACCGTGTTTGTAGAGGTCTCGCAACCCCGCCTCTTCAGCGACTTCTTTGTAAGTCCCATCGCCGCGATTGCAAAACAGCAAGTTGGCGCCGTCGTCGGTGGTGGCGAAAACGTCCATCTGATGCGTTACCAGGGGAAGCGCGACCAACCCTCGGGCTGAGGAGAGGCGATCGAGTCCCACCTCGGGGGCGACATCAGCCAGTTGTCCGTTTTCGTCGGTTTCGTAAAGGCGCATCGGACCTATCGCGTTAGCCACAAAAAATCCGTAACGACCGCAACCGAGGCGATCGAGACCCACCGCAGCACAGGCGACCGTAGCGTTGAGAGCGTCTTGATTTTCCGGACGAGAAAACAGATCGATCCATTTTCCGTCTCGAAACGATAACAATTGATGGCGGGCGTGGCGGTCTTCCTTGGGGGCGTGGCCGTTGAGAAGGTAAAGTTCTTCCCGGCCGTCTCCGTCTAAGTCGGCGGCGATGGTGGCGAGAGCGTCCTTCGCGACACCCGCGATCGTCCGGTCGGCGATATCGACAAATCCCGTTCCGTTCCATTTCAGCACCATATTCGGACGCCCGAACCCGGCCACCACCACCTCGAACGCGCCGTCTCCGTCAACGTCCGTTACCGCGAGACCGTGGTGTCGCCGAACGGGGTTGTCGCGCAGCAAGTGACTGTAATTCGTAAACATGGGCGCTTGACGGGTTGTGGTGGGGAGCTTTCTCAAATTTTAACGAATCTCGCGGGGAGAAACCTGCGCTCAAGCCCTTGTTATAACGTCAATTGCGGCCTCAGAAACAGCATAGGTTCGTATCAAGGGGGGCATCTCAAAAATGCCAATCGTCAGAAACCCGGGATCTCTAAGGGACTGGATACCCGAAACTGAGGATTTTCCAGATATCGCCTGTCGATCGCTGGATATTGTAGCTTTCTTGGAAATTCACCCGTCTGAAGAGGAAGAAGAATCACCAATTTGGAGTTCTCGTTTGGATTGTTTGAGCTGTTTCCACAACTCTTTAATGGCGTCATAAGCCTCTTGAGGTGAGATTTTTCCGCTGGTTTCTAGGTTGCAAATGTAATTAACTCGCTGGGCGAATTCTTGTAAATTTGCGTTAAACACGACGTTTTCAGGCTTGAATTCGCCGTAATAGCGTCCTCTGGGGAAAATAAAATTAGAGCGTTCGTCCATAATTGACTCCTCGATCGCGCGATCTAGATGATTCTTGATTCGATTCTTGAAATGTAACTTTTGAAATTCAACTGTTTGAACTCGTAAGGTTCGATCGAGACAGAACAAAAACGTCAGTTAAGCGACTCGTCACGGTTCCAATGGGCGAAAAACGCTGTTCGTGCTGGTCTGCGATCGAAAGCTGTCATCCTTTCATAGTGTAACGACTCAAAGTCGATCGATCGGGGAAATTCCTGAGATTCGTTGAAAACGGCTTGAGGTGAGGGATTCGTCTAGAACAGCGGGGTTCAAATCCCGTAGAGTGCGTTCGTGGGAAACTCAATTCACCGGACGTCCAGCTCACAAACTTTCTGCCAACACATACCGTCTCCCATCATTCAATCTTCGATCATACACACTTATCAGTCAAGAAATCCGGTTTTTCCTTGAATGTTGAAACCGGGGTTCTGGAGAATCACTCAACCTTCAATTTTCCGAACTCTGAAATCGGCGTATCGACCCACAACACCGAAACGGTTTCCCCCGCCTCAACCCGTTTCGTTCCCACCGGAAGCCTCGCACAGCCATTCGTCTGCATTAAATTAATCAAATTTCCCGAACTGAAACTTCCCCCCGGAATCTCGAATTCCAACCCCGTTTCCGTCGCCAACAGCCGACCCCAAAGATAAGTTTCCCGTCCGCCGCCAGACCGCAACTCAACTCGTGTCTTCGCCTTCACGAAAATCGGTTCCCATCCCCGACGCAACCCCGCCAATTTCAACAAAGCGGGTTTGACGAACCGCCAACAACTCACCAACGCCGAAACCGGATTTCCCGGTAAACCGAAATAGAGAGCCTGTTGTTTGGGAAACTGGGCGAACGTCAGGGGTTTTCCCGGTTTTATGGCGATCGATCGCACCAACAAATCGCCCCCTAACTGCTCTAAAATGCGATCGATATAATCGTAATCCCCCACCGACACGCCCCCCGTCGAAACCACCACATCGCCCCAATTCAACGCCTCAGCAATGGAATATTTCAACGTCGCCGGGTCGTCTTCCACAATTCCCACCCGCAGCGGTTCCATTCCCAACGCCGACAAAAACGACGCGAGAGCGTACTGATTCGAGTCCACAATCTGACCCGGCTGAAGATGCTGTTCCGGGGAAACTAACTCGCTTCCCGTGGAGAGGATAGCCACGCGAGGTTTGCGAAATACGCGCACTTTCGTCGCTTGTGCGGCGGCGAAAACCGCGATATCAGCGGCTTGCAATCGCACCCCGCCTTCGATAAGAGGATTTCCCGCCTGGTAGAAACTTCCGCGACGGCGAACGAACTGACCGGGGTTTTCCGGGGGAACGAGAACCGCCACCCCATCGCCGTCGAGACGAGTATTTTCCTGCATCACCACCGTATCCGCTCCCTCTGGCATCATGGAACCAGTGAGAATGCGGGCCGCTTGTCCCGGTTGTAGGGTTTTCTGCGGCGGCGTTCCGGCGGGAATTTCTTCGACAATCTTTAAAACGGCGGGTTCGCTGTCGCTACAGGCGTTTACGTCCTCGAAACGCACGGCGTAGCCGTCCATCGCCGAGTTATCCCAGTGGGGAAAGTCGAGTTGGCTGCTGACGGAGGTGGCGAGAATCCGTCCGCTGGCGTCCAGGAGGTTGACGACTTCGGTGTTGCGTTCGGGATGGAGAGGACGAACGGCGTCGAAAATGAGGCGTTCGGCGTCGGATACGGAAAGCATAGGCGAGGGGGGGGTACAGCTTATATTCTTTGAGGTTGGTTTTATGGTGGCGCGTGGCGGTGCGATCGGGCAAGATGTTTTTAGAGAATCTCGCGTCTCGACGCTCTACATTTTACAAATTTTGGGAGTTTTAGCGATGAACGGAACTTATACAGCGATTATCAAAAAAGACGGCGATTGGTGGATTGGCTGGATTGAGGAAATTCCAGGGGTTAACTGTTAAGAGATGTCTCGCGAGGAATTATTAGACAGTTTGCGCGTGACTTTACAGGAAGCGTTGGAATTCGGGAGAAATCTGTAGGGTGTGTGATGCGGAGAAACACCATTTCCTTGAAGTTATCCCAATTCTATTTCAGCGTCACGCACCGACCACAAAATTGAAGTGATATCGTGATTTTTTCCAAGCCAACGCACGCTCGATCGAACGAGCCACGTGATACCCTAACGGTGGCGGAACCGCATTTCCAATTTGTCCCAACGCCATATAAACCGCTCCGCAAAACGTCCACGATTCGGGAAATCCTTGCAAAATCGCACAATCGGGAACCGACAGGCGAAAGTGTTTGTTTTTCGCCACAAACAATCGGGCATTTTCGCGAGTTTCAGCTACACCGTTCGGCCAGATTTGTAGCTTTCTCCACAGGGTTTGAGCTGAAGAACTATTGAGAATCGAGGTCGTGTGACGAGGGCCAGTTAATCCACTACGAAGGGTTGGTGCAAGTGCGTCGAAACCAATATCTGGAAGTCCCAAGGCTTCTCGAACGCCCATACAGGGTTTTAAAACTGAAGTTTCGCGTTCAAATAAGTTGAGTTGTAGTGAGTCTGGAACCTGTTTTGAGTTGTTTTTCTTAGTTTTTAGATGCTGCCATTCGTAAAGAGGCTGAGGCTTGATGAATGTCTTAAAACTTTG
>NZ_JBNGCO010000140.1:0-10569 GCF_049974805.1 Baaleninema sp. | reverse complement strand
CAAGTCGGATCGCTGAAGGAAGAATCCCCACGCCGTGATAGCTGGGGAGTGTCAACTGCCCATGAGGCCGCCGCTGAGCTTGCGGATAGCTCGGTCTGCAACGTCCGAATAGCGGAGTTCGCCGCAGAGGATTTTTAACATGATTTGAGTGGCGATGGGTTGTTTGATAGCCGCTTTGTAGGCGATGCCGGGAAAGCGGTAGAGGGCGCCGGCCAACCGCGAAGCCCAGGTCATGTCGGCGCCCCAACTGTCGCGCACGGTTTGCGTGTATCCCGCGAGGGCGTCGGTATCTCCCGAGAGGGCGCGATCGATGGCCTCGGCCGCTTTCATGCCGCTGAACATCGAGGGGCGAATGCCTTCGGCGGTGAGGGGATCGACGAATCCCGCTGCTTCTCCGGCTAATAAGGCTCGATCGCTGTGGAGGGTTCGATCGCCGTCCCACAACAACACCGAACCTTCGGTAATTTGGCGGTTTTCGGCGGGAAGTCCCAGGCGATCGGCGTAGTCCGAGAGAGTTTTCGAGAGGTTTTTGCCGTTCCCCCCGATAAACGTACTCGTCGAGACCGAAACGCCGTCCGCTTTGGGAAACTGCCAAATAAAGCCGTTCTTCACCTGTCCGAAAGCGAAATCGATAGGGGCGTCCGCCGACGGTTCCATCGGCACCTCTAACGTGGCCGCCGATCGCACTTTCGGGGTTTTCAGCTTGAGCCATTCCGCACAGGTGTTATTGGCGCCGCTGGCGGCGATGACATAGCGGCCGGCCGCCGGTTCGGTGTCCGTCTCGACCCAAACGCGATCGCTCTCGACACGAATTCCCGTGACCGTCGTACCGTCGCGCAGTTCAGCCCCTTGGGACTGCGCCTGAGTGATGAGGAAATCGTCGAATCGATCGCGTCGAACCATCCACATCGGCTCTTGGGTTTCCAATTCCACCACCACCGGGTCGTCGTACTTCCAGGTGTAGCGAACGGTTTTCACCTTCCGCGAAATCGCGGGGGCAAAATCGAAATCGAACCACTGCGCCACCACCGGAGACACGCCCCCGGCACAAGGGCGATATCTCGGCTGAGGTTGCTTGTCGAGGACGAGTACCGATCGCCCCTGTTTGGCGAGGTGATAGGCGGCCGAACCGCCAGCGGGTCCTGCACCGATAACGATGCAATCGTAGAGTTCGGTCATCGAGTTTTGTTCTTGAAATCCGTCAAAGTTAAATTTGTCTGGCAGTTACGCGCAAACCCTGACGGACGCAACCCTAGCATAGATTTTTCCGAGCTGCCTAGGGAACGCCACCTAGACGGTGGTAATGTCTTTCTCTTTGGCGGCTAAGAGTTTGTCGATTTTCTCCGTGTATTTGTCCGTGAGTTTTTGAATCTCGTCTTGCAAGTCGCGGGACTCGTCTTCCGAGATGTCGCTGTTTTTCTCCTGTTTCCGCACGTCGTCCACGGCGTCGCGGCGAATGTTGCGAATCGAGACTTTGCCCTCTTCGGCGTATTTCGCGGCCATTTTCACGAATTCCTGACGGCGTTCGCTCGTCAGCGGCGGCACGTTCAGGCGAATCACTTTACCGTCGTTGTTCGGCACCAATCCGACATCCGAAGTGGAAATCGCTTTTTCGACCCCCGCCAAACTGCTGGGGTCGAAGGGCTGAATCATAATCGTACTGGCGTCGGGGGTGCTAATGCTGGCCAGGCTTTTGAGAGGCGTGGGGGTGTTGTAATAGTCCACCATCACGCGATCGAGCAGGGAGGCGTTGGCGCGGCCGGTGCGAATGGTATTAAACGCCCGTTGCGTTGCCTCAACGGCTTTCTGCATTCGATCTTCTACATCAGGTAACATCGCAAGATCCTCCTACAATCGTTCCCACGGGTTCGCCCGTCAGAGCGCGACGGATGTTCCCGTGTTTGGATAGGTTAAACACTATGATAGGGATATTGTTCTCTTTACATAAAGCGATCGCCGTACTGTCCATCACCCGTAAGTCGTTGGCGAGGACGTGGGCGTAGGTCAAACTTTGGTAGAGGTGAGCGTCGGGATCGACCGTGGGATCGCGATCGTAGACGCCATCGACCTTCGTAGCTTTGAAGATCGCTTCGGCATCGATTTCGGCTGCCCGCAGTGCGGCGGTGGTGTCGGTGGTAAAGAAGGGATTGCCCGACCCGGCGCCGAACACCACGACGCGGCCTTTTTCTAAGTGGCGCATGGCGCGACGGCGAATGTAGGGTTCGGCCACTTCCTGCATGGCGATCGCCGTTTGTACGCGAGTCGGAACGCCGATTTGTTCGAGGGCGTCTTGTAGGGTCATCGCGTTCATCACCGTGGCGATCATGCCGATGTAGTCCGCCGTAGCGCGGTCCATGCCCGCCGAGGCGGCTTTGATGCCGCGAAAGATATTTCCGCCCCCGACGACGATGGCAACTTCGGTTCCCGCCGCCACCACGTCAGCAACTTCTTGAGCGATATCTTGAACCACCGCCGGATCGATTCCGTATCCCCGGTTGCCCATCAACGCTTCGCCGCTTAACTTGAGTAGTATTCGCCGGTAAGCCGTTCCCATGTCCTACTTCCCCTAGTGAACCGCCTCCAACTATACCAGGTCGCGGGGTTGAGGGGGCGGTCAACTCCGTTCACTTGCGCCAGATGAGGGGACAGCCCACGGCGGGGGTGGTGGTGGGTTCGATCGATTGGTTTTGTAGGAGTCGATCGAGGGCGGTTTGGAGATAGAGATTTTCCGCCGCTTGGGGGTTTTCGGGGTTGTTGTCGATGGCGCCGCGATAGCGCACAACGCCGCTGCGATCGATCAGAAAGGTTTCTGGCGTCACGTTGGCACCGAAGCTTTGGGCTACGTCTTGCGTCACGTCTCGCAGATAGGGAAAGTTCAGTTGAGCGTTTTCGACGAGGGCTTTCATGGCTTCAAAGCCATCGTCCGGACTCTGTTCGCTATCGTTGGCGTTAATGCCGATGATGGCGACGCCGCGATCGCGATAGTCTCGTTGCAGTTGTTTGAGTCGATCGATCGAGGCGCGGCTGTAGGGACAAGTGTTGCCTAAAAACACCACCACAACGGCTTGGTGGTTGTCGAGATAACGGGCGAGATGGTGAACTTCCCCTCGGGTTCCGGGGAGTTCGAAGTCGGGGGCATACTTGCCGACGGCGGTATCTGTGACGCTCATAAGTGTTTTTTCAACCTGTCGTGCGCTCGAACGCTTCCTCTGAACCTCTGTTCGGAGGGGTTGGCGTGGGGGTTAACGGAATCTTGTCGATGCACCTTGTCGGGATCGCGCCAGTTCGCGATACCCCACTATTTTATAAGTCAATTTGGCGGCCGTAAATTCTGATACCACGGAGTCGCTGAGGGGACAGAGTTCCATGATATCGGCACCGATGAGGGTGCGATCGCCACAGAGCCGACGTAAAAACTTCAGGGTTTGACGCCATCCCAATCCCCCCGGTTGCGGCGTTCCCACTCCCGGCATTAATCCGGGATCGAGGCCGTCGAGATCGACGGTGAGAAAGACTTTTTCGGTGGCAATGCTATCGATCGCGCGATCGATCCAGTTGGGATCGCCTGCGATGTCCTCGTCCCAAAACACCGGAATATTTCGCGATCGAATCAGTTCGGCTTCTTCCCGGCAAAGGCTGCGAATCCCCACCGGAAGGGAAGGACAGCCCAGTTCTAATACCCGGTGCATGACGCAGGCGTGGTTGTAGCGAGAGCCTTCGTATTCGGCGCGTAAATCCCCGTGAGCGTCGATTTGTACCACCGTAAACGGCTCGTCTCCCAAAGCTTGGCGGTATCCCGCCACCACCCCGGCGGTGATGCTGTGTTCCCCGCCGACACTGACGACGAATTTACCGTCTGCGGTGCAGCGGGCGATGGTGTTGCGAGTTGTCTCCAGCATTTCCGTCTCGGATACTGTTCCCTGGCGGGTGTCGGCGATGGGGGCGTGGGTGTGAATCCCCACCTCGAAACAGGTTTCTCGTTCCAACTCCACATCGTAATATTCCAATTGGTCGGAGGCTGCCAACAACGCCGCCGGGCCATCTTGACATCCGACGCGATATGTGGTAGTGGCTTCGTAAGGAACGGGTAAAATAACCACCTGTGCGTTATCGTAGCCGACATCGACTTCTTCGCCGATAAACGGAAACATTTCTAGTTGCGAAACAGAATCAGGCACGGTTTCTTCATCTCCACGCGAGAAGCGGATCTATTATTATGCGCCTTGTTCCTTTTTTCGTAGCCGAGCGATCGACAGTTGCCAATTGACGAAGTTTGTTGCTAATTTCGTCCAAACACCGTAAACTTTTGCGATACTCATCGCCAACCGTCACCGTTCGAGTCCCCTAAAGGAATTCCGTCCCCGGTATCTCCCGAGATGGCGTTAGAAAATTCTGTAAAAAAACTTTGGCGAACCTGTCGAGACAGCAGTTCGCTGTAATATGTCACCCGAGCGAATCGATATAAATTCTTTACCTGCTGTGTCTGTGCCGTTACAGCCTGCCACACCGAACGAGCCGACTCCGCCTTCCGAGCCGACTCCTGTATTCGCGCTGAAAGCCTTAGTGGCGCGGTTACACCGGGAACAAAACAAAACGCAAGATTTGTTGAGTTCTCTGGGGTTTGCGCTGCGTAGTTTTAACAATCTCAATCAGTTTCTCGAACTGATTCCCCTCGTCGCCAGTCGCGTGACGGATGCTGAAGGGGGAGCGTTAATTCTGTTCAAACCGGACGGTCAAATCCGCCTGCAACGGCTACATTGCCAGGAAGGCCAGTCCTGTACGGATATGCGCCGCGCCATCGAAACGGTAACGCGACAGCGAGAACCGGAAGTGGCGACGCCGGGAGAATTCGACGAACAGGTGGCGCAGTATTTGGGGGAAGAGTTGCGCCTGTTCGGAACGCCGATTTCGATTCAAGATAAGGAACGGGGACGGCTGTACGTTTTCAGTCGCGATCCCAACTATCGCTGGACGGAAACGCGGCGTAAGTTGGTACAGTTGGTGGCGGATCAGACGGCGGTGGCCATCGTCAACGACGAACTGGCGGCGGAGTTGCGCCAGAAACAACGGCTCGATCGCGAGTTGGAAATCGGTGCGGAAATTCAGTTACGCTTGCTTCCGAGTCAATGTCCCGAGATTTCGGGGATTCGCGTGGCGGCGCGATGTCAAACCGCTAACCGCGTCGGCGGGGATTATTACGATTTTATTCCCACCAGTCACGATTTGGTTCGATCGAGTCGTTCGGAAGCCTCCGGAAGCGGACGCTGGGGAATCGCCATCGGCGACGTGATGGGGAAAGGGGTTCCGGCGGGGTTGATTATGACCCTGACGCGGGGAATGCTGCGATCGGAGGCGCTCAACCAACATTCGCCGGCGCGGATTCTGCAACATCTCAACCGCGCCATGTACGCAGATTTGGAGAATTCCCACCGCTTCGTCACGTTATTCTATTCGGAGTACGACCCGCAAACGCGAACGCTCTCCTACAGCAACGCCGCTCACAATCCGCCGTTGTTGTGGACGGCGAAAACTGGTGAGATTTCCCGGTTGGATACTTGGGGGATGTTAGTGGGGTTGGATGCGGAGACGGAATATGAGGAAGATAGTGTGATGTTGGAAGATGGCGATACGATTTTGTTTTATACGGACGGGTTTACGGAAGCCGCCAACCAACACGGCGATCGCTTTGAGGAGGAAAATTTAATCGAGGCGTTCCGTGCTATCTGTCAGCGTCGCCAAACTCCCGACGATATCCTTAACTATATGTTCGATCGCGTCCGCGAGTTTATCGGACCCCACAAGTCCAACGACGACGATATGACGTTAGTGGTATTACAAAAAATCGCCCCGTCGTAATCGACTCGCCATCACAAATTCTCTCGCCTTCTTTTGTTGTTTGTCGTTTTTTAACCGTTTTCTTTTTGCTTCCGATGACTCAAGAAAAAACCTGGAGCCAACGCTTTGAAACTGCCCTCGATCCGACCATCGCTCGCTTCAACGCCAGCATCGGATTTGACATCGAGCTGATCGAATACGACTTAACCGGATCGATCGCTCACGCCAAAATGTTGGCAAAAACAGGAATTATCTCGGAAGAAGAAAAAGAAAAGCTCGTTTCTGGAATCGAGCAAATTCGCCAGGAATACCGAAACGGTGAATTTAACCCCGGAATTGATGCCGAAGACGTGCATTTCGCCGTTGAAAAAAGATTAACAGAAATCGTCGGAGACGCCGGAAAAAAACTCCACACCGCCCGTTCTCGCAACGATCAAGTGGGAACCGATACTCGGCTGTACCTGCGGGATAAAATCACGAAAATTCGCCAATATTTGCGAGATTTCCAAAGCGTTCTCGTCAAAATCGCTGAAAATCACGTTGAGACGCCCATTCCCGGCTACACGCACCTCCAACGCGCCCAACCTCTCAGCCTCGCCCATCATCTCCTCGCCTATTTCGAGATGTTTCAGCGAGATTGGGAACGGTTAGGAGAAATTTACAAGCGAGTGAACGTTTCGCCGTTAGGATGCGGGGCGTTAGCCGGAACGACATTTCCCATCGATCGACATTATACCGCCGAACTCCTGGGATTCGATCGCCCCTACGCCAACAGCTTAGACGGCGTGAGCGATCGCGACTTCGCCATCGAATTCCTCAACGCCGCCAGCCTGATTATGGTGCATTTAAGTCGGCTTTCCGAAGAAGTAATTCTCTGGGCGTCGCAAGAATTCAATTTCGTGCAATTAAAAGATAACTGTTCGACGGGTTCGAGCATTATGCCCCAGAAGAAAAACCCCGATATTCCCGAACTGGTTCGCGGAAAAACCGGGCGCGTCTTCGGACATTTGCAGGGAATGTTAGTCTTGATGAAATCCCTGCCCCTAGCCTACAACAAAGACTTACAAGAAGATAAAGAAGCCCTCTTCGATGCCGTAAAAACCGTCAGCGGCTCCTTAGAATCCATGACGATTCTATTCCGAGAAGGTTTAGAATTCCGCCGCCAACGGCTCCAAGAAGCCGTCGCCGAAGATTTCTCCAACGCCACCGATGTCGCCGATTATTTAGCCGCGAAAGGCGTTCCCTTCCGCGAAGCCTATAACCGAGTTGGGAAAGTGGTTCGGACTTGTTTGGCATCGGGAAAATTGTTAAAAGACTTGACACTAGAAGAGTGGCAAGAACTGCATCCGAAATTCGAGGCAGATATTTACGACGCGATCGCGCCGCAACAGGTAATTTCCGCCCGAAATAGCTTCGGCGGAACAGGATTCGATCGAGTTCGCGAGGCGTTAAAAGTAGCGCGAGAGATGCTGAAAGAATCCCCGTAAAAGTTCTGTTATGAAACCCAAATTCACCAACCAACTGGCATGGCAACAGGCACAAGCCTTAATGCAGCCTGCCTTCATTCGCATTCTCGACAACTTGCGAAAATACCTCGAAGAATCCACATGGGAAGGAACCTATCACGAAACCCAAGTGCCGATTCCCGGGTATCAACTGCACTTGAAAAAAAACGGTGCCGAGAAAACCATCGATATTTGGGAACTCTGCTATCAAGTGTGTTTTCGCGACTACCACCCCACTCACACCCCCAGCGAAACCCAGGAAGTGGAAATCGATACCAGCCTGTTTGACGGAAACGAAATTGACTGGGAACGTCTCGACGAAAAAGCCAGATCGATCGCCCAAGAAATATTCAAGACAGACTCGTAGGGTGCGTGACTTGAAAAATTGGGTATAAATGGTTATGGGGAAAAATCGTCAGTCACCGCCCCGATCGCACCGCCCACAGACGTAAAAAGCCCTTGTAAATAGTTATGGAGAAAAATCATCACGCAGCACTTGTCTCCACTCTTGGCTTCCCATTAAGCTAGAAAAACCTATTTCAATTCGGCTACGACTTTCTATGAATCAGGCTTTACGGGAAATCCAAACCGCATCGAGAGCGAAATTCGGCGAAATTGCGCCAGGAGTCGAAGCGCCTTTGACTTTCGGAAACGACGCCGACGCCCTCAACGCCGCGAAAACTGGCGTCGCCCTGTACGATCGATCCGCTTGGGGGCGTTTACAACTAACACAAGCCGATCGCCTGCGTTTCCTTCACAACCAAAGTACCAACGAATTCAACTCGCGCCAACCCGGAGAAGCGTGCGATACCGTCTTCCTCACCAACACCGCGAGAACCCTCGATCTCGCCACCGCCTACATCACCGACGACGCCCTATTACTCCTGGTTTCCCCCAGTCGTCGCGAAACCCTCCTGAAACTGCTCGATCGCTACATCTTCCCCGCCGATAAAGTCGAATTGAGCGATCGAACCGACGACACCGCCTGTTTCACCCTAATTGGCGAAGAAAGTCGATCGCAACTCCAAAAACTGGGTATCTCTGACGACATTTCCCCCGGAACCCACCGCCTCGTCGCCCTCAACACCCACGAAATCCGCATCGCCGCCGGAAGCGGCTTAGCCCTCCCCGGCTACACCCTCATCTGCAACACCGACGCCGCCGCCGAACTTTGGAAAACCCTCCACGAATCCGGCGCAACTCCCCTCGGCGAAACCCCCTGGAACCGCCTTCGCATCCAACAAGGGCGCCCCGCCCCCGACGCCGAACTCACCGACGATTACAATCCCCTAGAAGCCGGATTGTGGCATACCATCTCTTTTAACAAAGGCTGTTACATCGGACAAGAAACCATCGCCCGTCTCAACACCTACAAAGGCGTCAAACAGCAACTTTGGGGATTGCATCTGAATTCCGCCGCCGAACCCGGAACCCCCATTACCCAAGGAGACACAAAAATCGGAACCCTCACCAGCATCGTGTCTACCGAAGACGGGTACGTGGGTTTAGGCTACATCCGAACCCAAGCCGGAGGAAACGGCTTATCCGTCACCGTCGGCGACGCCACCGCCGATGTCGTAGACGTACCCTTCCTCTCCCGAGGATACCTAGCCGAGTTGACGCCATCTTAAGGCGAGTCAGAAGCCCGGTATTGGCGAGATATCGGAGTTTTAAAGACAGAGTCTCATTCCCCAACCACCAATGTCTTTCTCCCCCTCTTCCTCTCTCCCCTCCTCCCCCTCTTCCTCTCTCCCCTCCTCCCCCTCTCAAATTCCCATCACCTACAGCCCCGCTTACACCCTCGTTCCCACCTACGAATGTTTTAACCGTTGCAGCTACTGTAACTTTCGCGTAGACTCCGGAAGCGACAAGTGGATGACTTTAGAACGGGGAAAAGAGATTTTAACCGATCTTCGCGAAAGCGGATCGATCGAACTTCTCATTCTCAGCGGCGAAGTTCACCCCAACCACCCCCGACGAAAAGCCTGGTTTCAACGAATTTACGACTTGTGCGAATTAGGCTTATCAATGGGATTTCTCCCCCATAGCAACGTCGGACCCCTGACACTCGAAGAAATGGCGATGTTGAAAACCGTCAACGTTTCGATGGGGTTAATGTTAGAACAAGTCACCCCCAAACTCCTCGACACCGTTCACCGCCACGCCCCCAGCAAACGCCCCGAATTGCGAATTCGACAACTCCGACAGGCGGGAAGTCTGCAAATCCCCTTGACTACCGGATTACTGCTGGGAATTGGCGAAACGCCCCAAGATTGGCGAGACACCTTAGCCGAAATCGCCCAGATTCACCGTCACTGGGGACATATTCAGGAAGTCATCTTACAACCCCACCGCATCGGAACCCAGCAAGCCGAGGCGGGAACGGCGTTCGATACAGCGAAACTTCCCCAGGTGGTGGCGTTAGCCCGAGACATTCTCCCCGACGACATCGCGATTCAGATTCCGCCGAATTTAGTGCAAACCCCGGAAATTCTCTTAGCCTGTCTCGAAGCAGGGGCGAGAGATTTAGGGGGAATCGGACCTCGCGATGAAGTCAACCCCGACTATCCCCATCCTCACGATCGCACTTTACGGGAAATTCTCGATCCCGCCAAGTGGAAATTACAGCCGCGACTTCCGGTTTATCCGCAGTTTGACGAGTGGCTCTCGCCCCGATTGCGGGACGCCGTAGAACGCTGGCGCAGGCAGTTAAGCTGTTGACAGCTACGCTGAATATGCTATAATAGATAAGCTATCGGCTTGGGGACATAGCCAAGCGGTAAGGCAGGAGACTGCAAATCTCCCATCCCCCGGTTCGAATCCGGGTGTCCCCTTTTTGACCCCGGCTTCAGCCTAGCTGTGGTATAATGATACTAATCACGCAAGTATCAAACGATGTTTGTTCTCGAATACAAGGTCAACCCCAAACCTTATCAAGTCTTAGCCATCGACGAAGCGATTCGGACGACTCAGTTCGTCCGCAATAAAGTTTTGCGTTACTGGATAGACAATCGGGGTGTGGGTAAGGCTGAGTTATTTCGGTATAACACACGATTGAGAAAAGAGTTTAAGTTTGTTGAGGAACTCAACTCTCATGCTTGCCAGACGGCGGTCGAGCGAACTCTGAGAGCCATTACTCGTTTTTACGAAAACTGTAAAAACCAAGTCAAGGGGAAGAAAGGTTATCCTCAATTCAAAAGGAATACCCGTTCAGTCGAGTATAAAGTTT
>NZ_JBNGCO010000139.1:0-10750 GCF_049974805.1 Baaleninema sp. | reverse complement strand
AGGACTTGAGCTGGGGAAACACAAAGGACTTGAATTGACCGAACTTTTTAAAGCGAGGAAAGCCGTGCCCACGCTTCTGAAACGCTTCCCAAGTATCGTGCAGCCTACGAATCGTCGTTTGCAAAACCTGAGAATGCGCCTTACCCAAATGTGGGAATTGCTTCTTAGCTTTGGGCAGGTTGTTTTGCTGACGGTGATAAGACGGAAACGGCTCATCGGCGGGAATGATGTATTCCTTCTCCAACGAGCATCGGTCTACCGGACACTTACGCGAAGCCATCCAGTCTTTGAGTTAGTTATACACGCCTCTGCACGTCTCAAGCCACCCCAGCAATTGAGCCTGCTGCGCGGCATCTGGGTGGATTCGGTAGGTGTAGTTCATTGTCAGCATAGCTATAGTTGACCACAAGCTATGCTGACTGGTAAATGCTTGTCTCATCCCCATCGAGGGGAATCGACTTCTCAAGGGGTGTCCATGTATCCCGACGCTCACCTTTCAGGTAGAGCGCGGGACTTATAGCCCCCCGAGCCCCCATCAGTTAAAGGGTTGGCTCCAAAATCTCAGATCGGTCAATGGCTGCTGGAGATCTGGAATTTATTAACATATTTGATGTATTTTGTCAAGCTTCGATCTCGAAAAGTTTTCTGAACGGGGCGATCGTTTCGGGGAAAATTCAAAATTGACGCTGTTGAAGAGTACCGAACCCTATTTGGACGAGTATTTCGCGTTGGATATGGACGGCGAACTGACGCCAATCGGCTTCGAGACGCCGACGACGGACATCAACAGTCCCGGTCACAAAACGGTTATCGCTAGAAAGCCGTAACGGGACGAAACCCCCGGTATTTCTCAACTACCGGGGGTCTGGCTGATATAAAACGATAAAATCTCTAGGAATTACGCAGAAACCAATTTTTTTACGGAATTCCGTGATTTCTGCGCGAAGACCGACACGAAAAATCGTTTTTTTGACAATTTCTAATTAGTTTGATATAATAAATTTTTTATTTAAGCTTTTACTTCAAATCGGCTTCCCACGCGAGTCTCGAAACAGCGATCGCCGAAGTGTTCCCACAACCGCGCCACGGCTTTAGTTCCCGTACAGTGATTGGCGCCAATATGCTGGATATCGTACTGTGACAAGGTTTCCACCGTCGCCGCCAATCGTTCCTCACTGGCCCGTAACAGGTGCATTCCTCCCATGACGGCGTAGATTGAAGATTGCGTCAATTCGCGAATGTCGTCCAGAATGTTGATAATCCCCGCGTGAGCGCAGCCGAGAACCACTACGATTCCTTTGGGGGTTTCGACGAATAAGGTTCGATCGTCGAGAAGTTCGTCAACCTGCTGGTGTTCTGCGTCGTTCCAGAACTGTCCTCCCGTATCCTCCAAGGGATGATTGCGGGGAACCGTTCCCGTCAACCACACCCCCGGAACGATTTCGGTGGGGTCCGCCGTGACGACTAACCGTTTAACGCGCCGTTGTAACTCCTCCGGGTCTCGCAGCGGGGCGCTAATTTCCCCACGGGGACTGTATTTCGGCTTGAAGCTTTCGGGATGTACATATAAATCGATTCGATCGCCGCAAATCGAGAGAACCTGCGAAAGTCCCCCCGCGTGGTCGTCGTGACCGTGACTGAGGGCGATCGCATCGAGGGAATCCAGGGGAAGTTGCAACCATTCGGCGTTGTGTTTCAGGACGTATCCCTGACCGGTATCGAACAAAATCCGATGGCCGTCCGCCTCAATCCACCAGGACAAGCCGTGTTCTCCCAGCAATCCCCGTCCCCAAGCGGTATTTTCCACCAGAACAGTAATTTCGAGATTTTGAATCATTGTTTTTAAAATTGTTTTAAAACGAGATGCGTCGGGTGCGTGATGCGGCCGGAAAATGGGGTCGGAGTCGGGTCAAGGGACTATTACCGCGTCACGCACCGATTCCCCGCAGACACCTCGGCGGTGCGTGACGAGTTATCGGTCAACAGGAGATACCCCCAATTTTTCAAGTCACGCACCCTACGAGTTCTTATACCAACGCGGGTTGATTTTCCAGGTTTTCCACCCAAGGACGGGGACAGACTTCGCTGCGCATATCTTTCCAAATTTGCGTGGCGGCTAACGCACCGTCGCCGACGGCGATGGCCACTTGGTTTAACCCCACTTTCAAATCGCCAATGGCGAACACCCGAGGATGAGAGGTGCGCCCCACTTTATCCGTCACCAGGTTTCCACCCTTCATCTCTAAATTCAAATTAGACAGATAGGTGTTGTGGTAATGAGATCCCATCGAAATCAATCCGGTTTCCAAAGGAACGACGGTTCCATCGACCAATTCCACCCCGGTCATTTGATGGTTTTCACCTAAAAATTGCGCGACGGGAGTTTCGATGAGACGATATCCCATTTTGGCGACTTTCTGCCGCATTTCGTCGCTGAGTTCAAACAAACCGTGCGTAAAAATGGTGATTTTGGGCGTGAACCAACTCAGGTTAAACGCCATGTTGATGCTGTTTTCGCTTCCGACGAACAGTCCGGCGTGTTTGTCGGTCATTTCGTAGCCGTCGCACACCATGCAAACGTGGAGGTTGTATCCTGCGTACTCGTAGACGTTTTTCATGTCGTCGAGAGGTACGAGCTGGTCGATAATGCCGCTGGCGGCGATGATATATTTGGTGCGAAAGGTGGGATAAATGCTGTTGTTGCGTCCGACTTTGACGCGCACGGCGAAGGTGTCTCCTTCATCGATGACTTCTTCGACGTAGCCGTGTAACATATCGCCGTTGACGGATAGATAATGTTCTTTTCCGCGTTTGAGAAGATCTCGTCCGGGGGTTTCGGGGGATAAGCCGAGGTAGTTGTGGAGTTCTTGCATCCAGAAGGATCGGGCTTTTCCTTTATCGATGATGAGGGAAGACAGGTTATACCGTTGTAGGTAAACGCCTGCGGAGAGTCCTCCGGCGCCACCGCCGACGACGATGGTATCGTAAACTTTGTTGGCGGCTTCTTCGAGGTTCTTTTTGGTTAACATCATAGGGCTGACTCCTAATTTCTCCTGATTTTTGTGGGTTTCTCTGTTTTTGGGTTTCTCTGTTTTTGTGTCGATATTTGAGACGAAACTTTATTGACTTTTTAGGGATTGTGTGATATATAAATCGTCGTTTTGAGACAGGCGATCGATGGAACGAGGACAGGTTCGATTTGATTGTTTCACCTCATCCCTTCATCTTCCCTAAGCTTTCACTGCAAACCCGGCGATATGGGGACTCACGACGGGGAAAGACAGTTGAAAGTTGTGGTAGGTGACTTCGGCGAAGCCAGCTCGATCGATGGCCGGGCCGGTTTCCCGGTTGGGGTGACAGCGATCGAACAGGCTTTTCCAAATCGGGGCGATTCCTTCCTGTATCCGCCGCGTCCAGGTTTCCGGATGTGCCGCCACATGCTCGAGGAACACGAACCGTCCGCCGGGTTTGAGGACGCGATCGATCTCGTCTAACACGCCGCTGATATCTCCCACGGAACAGAGAACGTGGGTACTGACGACTGCATCGATGCTGTGGTCCTCCACGGGAAGCTGTTCGGCGCTTCCAACTTCTAACCGAATTTGACTCACGCCAAATTTCTCGGCTTCCTGTTGCAGGTGGGGGTGCATAAACGGATTGGGTTCGACGCCTATCCATTCGATATCTGAGGCGTAATACCGCAGGTTAGCCCCCGCACCGGGGCCGATTTCGAGGATGCGACCCCGCAAGTTGCCCAGCATGGACTGTTTCAGTTGCGCTAGGTTGGCAAAGTGGGGATGGTCGATCAGTTGTAAGGTGCGATCGTCGGCGTCGTTGGCTTTGGACATTCCCCAAGCAAACAGGCGCTTTTGGACTTGTGAGAGTGGCGAACAGTTCATAGAGAACCTCTACGGAACGGATAGCAACGTCCCCGCTTTGGGGCGAACCTCCCGCGTTTAGCTGTCGGTGCGGGTACTGGTGCCGAGGAGACGATACAGGGGACAAAAACCGACGATCGCTGTGACACCCGCGATGGCTGAGGCGACGGTGAGTCCGAGTCCGAGGGGGTCGCCGCTGTAGGTGACTTGTCCGAGATACAACAGCACCGCAGCGATACTGAAGCGAAGGATGCGATCGAACAGTCCGACGTTACCAAACATCATAAATGGTATCCTCCGAGTCGCTTTACATTACTTAATTCTCAATATATAACCGTTTAGTTAATTAGTCAAGTTAAGGAAGTAGAGAAACCCGGCTTCGGTTAAGGGGCCGGGTTTCTCAAATGTTTGCGTTGACCGAGGGGATAGTTGGCGTCACCACCCCAGGGCAAAAATGCGCGTCCCCCACCAGGAGGGTTTGGCCGATGTAGAGGACTCCTCGGGTTCGGTTGTCGAGGCTTCCGAGGCCGAGGCGTCTGACGGTGCATCGTCAGTTTCGGCGATCGAAACCAGCATCAAATCGTCCGGACGCACGTATAACTGGCCTTCGAGTAACTCTTGACGCCACTGGCGGCCGAGTTTCCAAGCTCGAAATTTGAGTGCGTTCCAACGAGGATTCATCGGATATCCAGCAAACCCCGATCGCAGTGCGGGTAAGTGAATGTCCTGAAGGTCAGTTTTGACCTTGACGTTTTCCGACAGCGGAACGACTCGGAAGTTGTGGTTGTGGGTCGTGGCAGACATATCCTCACCTCCTAGCTTCACTGACAAATCGAGTTATGAAAACGGTTTTTAAAAAAATCCCAATCTCATTATTTAAACGAGTCTCCCTGGAGTTGGCAAGAGCGATCGCGAGATAATTTTCTGGTTACTCCTTATCCCGAATCGATCGTGAAACTTGCCGACTTGGTTAGACTCAAACGTACTATCCGCGTCATCGGATTCGACGACGCACCCTTCGATCGAAACAGCGATCGACCGGTATCGATCGGCGGTGTCGTCTGCGGTGGAACCCGCTTCGAGGGGATGGTTTGGGGACAAATCGAACCGGACGGTTGGGACGCCACCGAGACGATCTGCGATTTACTCCTCGACGGGAAGTTTCTACCTCAACTTCACCTGGTTTTATTGGATGGGATCGGCTTCGGCGGTTTCAATCTGGTCGATCTACCGTTGTTAGCGCAACGCTTGCAACGGCCTTGTGTTGCCCTGATGCGTCGCCCACCGAAACTCAAAAAGATGGAACAGGCGATGCGTCGTCTACCAGATTTTGAAAAACGATGGGATAGAATCCGCCGCGCGGGAAGAATCTACGCTTACCCTCCATTCTACTTCCAAGTGTGCGGAGAATCACCCGGAACCCTTGTAAAAGTTCTGCGATCGCTCACCGAATGCGGCCAGGTTCCCGAAGCGTTGCGCTTGGCTCATCTCATCGGTTCGGCGGTGATGAAGGGGGAAAGCGGGAAGCGGGCGTAAGGGGTGATGGGATGATGGGATGATGGGGATCTCAAGTGTCCCGATGCAGTGCAGAGATGGAGTGAAACGCCGTTAATGGAGGCTGTCTCTCGGGGCGGTTTTCGGTACACTTGGGTCATTCGATCGTCGGTGAGGTGTGGTGTGGAGACAATTCAACAACAGAACAAACGGAAATGGCTGTCGGTGGGAATTGAAGCCCACGGTCGAGTTGCGATCGGGATTTCGGCGCACGGATTCGTTGCCATTGGTGTTTCGACTCATGGCATTATTTCCGTGGGTTTGGTGTCGATGGGGGTAGTGTCCATCGGTTTGGTTTCGATGGGTTTAATGAGTTTGGGCGTTGTGGGAATGGGATTAGTTAGTTTCGGACAACAAACGATGGGATTGATGCGATCGCACGATATGGAATCCCATGAAATGCCCGGGATGGAATCGATCGAAAGCGAAATGTCTCCCCAAGAAATGCCGCAAGAAATGCCCCACAATCATTAAAAAACCCGGAATAAAAAAATTCCGGGATTCCAAGAAATTGCCAAATTTGTTTGTGATTTCTGTTAGTTTTTTAAAACTTAAACTAACAGAAATATTTCTTTTTGTGACCTATTCAGCCCACAAAATCAACCCCATTTCGTGAGGATTGCTCAAACTAGGATGGTTGGGCAGAACCCGCAAGGACAATCCCTGTAAACCACTAGAATTATAAGCGATTTCAGCAGTATAGAGGCTTTTGCCGAGGTCTTTTCCTTGATACTCCATCGTCACGGGAGAGCCATTAATAATATTGCCGCGATCGTCCACTTCCCCTTGATAGAGTTCCACCGTCACGTCTTCCGGTTGTAACGCAGCTAAATTGACGTGGGCTTTCACGAAAATCGGTTGGTTCACCTGTACGTCCGTCGATTCCGAAATATCGACCGATTCCACCTTCATCTCGTACCAATCCCGTTGGACGCGGTGTTTCCACTGTGCCAGTTCCTTAGCGGGCTGACAGTGTTCTTCCGTCATCGCGACATATCGATCGCTCAACACGAAATAAGACCGCCGCGCGTAATCCTTCACCATTCGCGCCGTATTGAACGCCGGACAGTTGAGACGCACGGCATCTTTCATTTTCGTAACCCAACCGTGAGGAATTTCGTCGGCGTCGCGATCGTAAAACAGCGGAACCACCTCTTTTTCCAACAAATCGTACAAATCGTTAGCTTCCACCTCGTCCTGATAATTCGGGTCGTCGTACATTTCCCCATGTCCGATCGCCCAACCCGTGCGGGCGTAGTCCGCCTCGTCCCACCAGCCATCGAGAACGCTAAGATTGGGCAAGCCGTTCATAGCCGCCTTCATCCCGCTAGTTCCCGAAGCTTCTCGAGGGCGGCGGGGCGTATTCAACCAAACATCGCAGCCGGCTACCATCAACCGCGACATCTCGATATCGTAGTTGGGTAAAAACACCAAGGAATTGTGCATTCCCTCATCGCGGGCGATATGAACGATATCGCGAATCAGTTCTTTTCCCGGCATATCTTTCGGGTGGGCTTTCCCGGCTACGACGAACTGAATCGGGCGTTTGGCATCTTGCATCATGCGTTTGAGCCGTTCGATATCCCGCAAAAACAGTGTTGCCCGTTTGTAGGTGGCGAAACGACGGGCGAAACCAATCGTCAACACCCCAGGGTCGAGAACGTCCTTCGCCTGTTCGATTTCCTTGAGGGACGCGCCCCGGTCTTCGAGACATTTCACCAGCCAATCGCGGGCGAAAACCACCAATTCCGCGCGACGCCGTTCGTGGTTGCGCCAGAGTTCCTCGTCGGGAATCGAGAGAACTCGCTGCCAGAGTCGCTCTTTATTGGCGCCGCTGGTGGACCATTGCGGACCGAGATATCGATCGTAAAGTTCCTGAGTTTCCTTGGCCACGCACGATCGCGCGTGGACGCCGTTGGTAATGGAGGTGACGGGAACTTCCTCGGTGGGGAGTTCGTTCCAGAGATGCTGAAACATCGCCCGCGAGACTTCTCCGTGGAGCTTGGCGACGCCGTTGATAAATCCCGACATCCGAATGGCAAAAATCGCCATGTTGAAGGGGGCAGAAAAATCCCCTGTATTTTCCCGTCCCAGGGCGAGAAACTCTTCCCGAGACAAGCCGAAAATCTCGGCGTAGTATCCCAGATAGTGCATGACCATCTCGGCGGGGAAGAGGTCGAAGCCGGCGGGGACGGGGGTGTGGGTGGTGAACATACTGCTGGAAATCACCACCTGTTCGGCGGCTTCAAAACTTAGCCCTTCCTCTTGAATCAGCATTCGCATCCGTTCGAGAGCCATAAACGCCGAGTGGCCTTCGTTCATGTGGTAGGCGGTGACGTTTAAGCCCAAAGCGGTCAGGAGTTTGACGCCGCCGATTCCCAGCATGATTTCTTGGTGAATGCGGAGGTCTTTATCGCCGCCATAGAGTTGGTCGGTGATGTCTTGGTCGTAGTGGTTGTTGGGTTCGATGTTGGTGTCGAGCATATACAGGGACACCGTTCCCACTTGCACTTTCCAGGCGCGGGCGTATACGGTACGGCCGGGATAGTCGACGGAAATGCGGAGTTCGCTGCCGTCGGGGTTGCGAACCAAGTCTAGCGGTAAGTTATAGAAGTCGTTGATGGGGTAGCGTTCCTGTTGCCATCCGTCGGCGTTGAGGTATTGGGCGAAATAGCCTTCTTGATAGAGCAGTCCGACGCCGACGAGGGGTAAGCCGAGGTCGCTGGCGGATTTGAGGTGGTCGCCGGCTAAGACGCCCAAACCGCCGGAGTAGATGGGCAGGGCGCGACAGAGTCCGAATTCGGCGGAGAAATAGGCGTAGTATTCGGGTTTATCTCCCTGTTTGTCTCGGTCTTTGCCTCGTTGTTGGCGATACCAGGTGCGGTTGTTGAGGTAATCGTCGAGTTGCTGGGCGGCGCGGTTCATGTGGGCGATGAAGCCTTCGTCGTCGGCCACTTCTTGCAGGCGCTGTTGGGAAATGGTTCCTAACATGAGGACGGGGTTGTGGCGGCTCGATTCCCACAGGTCTCGATCGAGTCGTTGAAAGAGGTCTTTGGTATCGGTATTCCAGTCCCAATGTAGGTTATAGGCCAGTTTGCGTAATGGTTCGAGGTTTTCGGGAAGGGAGGGAGAAACGTTGAATTTATAAATTGGCTGCATGGGAGTGTCCACTAGAGCGATCGCGATCGCTCTCATTGTTGAACATCCTTTGAAGAGACTGCGGCTTTTTAATACAAGCTTTTTGTTTGCGAGTGAACTGATTGGTGCGAACCGGATGGGACGAGGTACTAGATGCAGAGGCTGGGGGGGTTGGACTGGGAAAAGAAGGGTAGAAGGGTCGCGGATGTTCCGGCGTCGATCGCGGTTTGGGGTCGAACCCAACGGTTAAACCCGACAGAACCCACCGCCCCCTCTAGACCCCTCTCTCTGTACGCTTGAGGGAATCAATCAACCCATTCTTTCGCCCGTTCGACGGCTTTTTGCCAGACGTGATAGTGTTCTAGGGCTTGCTGGGCGCCGTCGCCGGGTTGGAAGACGCGATCGATCTTCCGTTTGGCGATTAAATCCCGGTAACTGGGGTAAAAGCCAACGGCCAATCCGGCACCAAAGGCGGCACCTTGGGCGGTGGCGTCGAGGATTTCGGGACGTTCGACGGGAATTCCCAAAACGTCCGCTTGGAACTGCATTAAAAAGTTGTTTTGCGACGCGCCGCCATCGACTTTCAACCGCGCTACGGACATATCGCTATCGCGGTTCATGGCTTCGACGACTTCTTTGACTTGATAGGCGATCGATTCTAAAACCGATCGCACGATATGTTCCCGTTTGACGCCGCCAGTAATTCCCTGAAACGACCCCCGCGCACTCATATCCCAGTGGGGCGCTCCTAAGCCGCTCAACGCCGGGACGAAATAGACGCCGTTGTTGTCTTTAACTTGCAAGGCGAGGGCTTCGGTTTCGGCGGCCGAAGAAATCAGTTGCAGTCCGTCCCGCAACCATTGAATACAAGCCCCTGTGGTGAACATTGCCCCTTCGAGGGCGTAGTTGGAACGGTCTTGCGTCGTCCAAGCGACCGTTGAAAGCAGTCGGTTGCTCGATCGCGATACGTCGCTCCCGGCTTGGACGATGAGGAAACATCCGGTACCGTAGGTGCATTTGAGCAAACCGGGGCGATCGCAGCCGTGGGCGAACAGAGACGCCTGTTGGTCGCCGAAAATTGCCATGACGGGAATTTCTTCCCCCAATATCTCGGGGTCGGTGAGACCGAACTCCCCCATACTGGGTTTAATTTCCGGCATCATGTGCGGCGGAATGTCGAAGAGTTCTAGTAAATCTGTATCCCAGTCGCCCCGTTCTAGGTTCATCAACATGGTGCGGCTGGCGTTGCTGCTGTCGGTGGCGTGGACTTTTCCTCCGGTGAGGTTCCACAAAATCCAGGTGTCGATGGTGCCGGCGATGACGTTATCGAGGTTGGTTTCGGGGCGGTTTTCTTTGACCCAATCCAGCAGCCAAACGAGTTTCGTGGCGGAGAAGTAAGCGTCGAGAACCAGGCCGGTGCGATCGTGGATGAGGGTGTGTTTCCCCTCTTGGCGCAGTTTCCGACAGAGGGGGGCGGTACGGCGGTCTTGCCAGACGATCGCTTTGTGCAGGGGTTTTCCGGTGGTTTTGTCCCACAACAAGCAGGTTTCCCGTTGCACCGTCAGTCCGACAGCGGCGATGTCCGAAGCGGAGGCGCCGACTTTTTCGATCGCGTCGGAGATGCAGGCGAGGGTGTCTTGCCAAATTTCAACGGCGTCGTGTTCGAGCCATCCGGGTTTGGGGTAATACTGGTTCAGTTCTTTATAGACTTGTCCGGCGATTTGACCCTCTCGGTTGAAGAGAATGGCACGGTTTCCGGTGGTGCCGAGGTCGATGGACAGAATGTATTGTTTAGAGTTTGTCATAATAAGTTATCGATTCTTGCCTTGCAACCTTATATGATATCGGCTTCGCTCTAGCTTGGCTTTGAATCTTTAATTATTTCTACAATATTTATTATTTGTTATGATTTTGAAAGAAAGGAGTGCATCTCACTTTTGTAAAAATATGAATATTCCGCGATTCGATCGCCAATTTCTGAATGAAAAACCGGGTTTTTCGACCGATAAATGTGTAAATTTTCGCCCCAAAAATACATTTTAATTGGCTATTTTTGAGGGGCGATCGCACCGCCACGCCAGCAGTCCCGACAGCTCAGTGGTGCAGAAAACTTTTCGAGATTGGGGCTTGACAAAATACATCTTGTATGTATTTAAGTTGGAGTCAGATCCCCGGCATCT
>NZ_JBNGCO010000138.1:0-10830 GCF_049974805.1 Baaleninema sp. | reverse complement strand
GCGCTTATTCAGAGAAAGCCGTCCTAGAAGGACGGGGCTTGAATCCCATTATTTTCGGTCACTAAGTTTCGCGATCGCAAATCCTTCTCGGAAGCATTTTCCCCCTTTAACGGTTCCTGTCGTCCGGAAAACGCGACGATTCCCCCCTTTTTTGGAGTAAAGCTATATATATTATAGTTATGTATATGTCAATATTTTTTCAACAAAAATTTGCATTTTTTAAAAAAATCGTTACATTGGGAGTCATCAAGTTTCAATCGTTTCAACCTATCGCTCCTATGATTCCCATTCCTGCAAGCTTACACAGCAAATCCAGCGCTCACGACTTAAAAAGCCGCCTCGACTGGGGCGAACCGGCGCTGACAATTATCGACGTGCGCGATCGATCGGCTTTCAACGCCTGCCACATCCAAGGCGCAATTTCCCTAACCCAAGCGGAACTGGTCGATCGAGCCACCGCCAATCTCGAACCCATGCGGGACATCTACATTTACGGCGCGACGGACGAAGACACCGCCGAAGCTGCCTCAATGCTGCGAGAAGCCGGCTATCAAAACGTAGCCGAACTGACTGGCGGTCTGGCCGGTTGGCAAGCCAACGGATTCCCTATCGAATCCACTTCCGCCGTTATCGGTTAATCGACTCTCGAAACCCCGAGATTTCCCAAATTCAACGGCCTCAACCCGGAACGGGTTGGGGTTTTGTCGTCCCATTTGCGCATTCTCTCCCGTTCCTGCGCCTTTTCGAGATTCCCTACAATGAGAAGCGTAGATAAAACGTGGGGAACACGCCGATGACACCTGTTTGGGTTTGCGAACAACTCGATCCCACGGGTATGGTTCACGCTTGCATCGCCAGTTGTAACGAAGAACAAGCCCGAGACTGCCTCAAATCCTTTGAAGAGAATCTCGACGATCGCCAAAAATCCGAAGGTTGGGTAGCACGTCTGCGAACTGTGGATTCCTGGGACGACGTTCCCGTCACTCCCCTCAAACTCAGCCAATAATCCCGAGGCGCTACAGTCGGCCGCAGTGTTGAAAAACGCGCCAGGAAGGGCGAGTTTCTGCAAACAACTCCACCTCTCCGGCAGCGTTGCGCCGCCAGCGGTTGGCTTCGACGAGAATCGCGGAGGAAGAGGCCGACATGGCGCGATCGCTCTTCGGCCTCTCGTGGTGAAGGTTGTCAGATTGAATTTCCGTCAACCGCCAATCTTCCCAAATCGTGGGCGTGCGCAATCGCTGGGTCGGATCTTCTGGAATGCCGCCGCGGCCGGTGACGACAAACGTATTTTCGTCAGCGATGCAGGCTGACACCACCTGACGGGAGGGGTCGAGGGGACGCACCGTCAGTTCCAACAATCCCGACGGCAGCGATAGGTTTGGCGTAACGATGTTGACGATTCCCGAGAGACCGAACTCCGAGGACGCTGTAATATCGCTGTTTGAGGTGGGGCGATCGCGAAACTGGGCGCCGAAAATGCCCGAGGTGGCGATGTCGATATTGCCGCCGCTGCCAGATACCGCGTTGGCTGCAATATCGCTGTTGTCAAGTGCCACGATGGTCTCGGCGGCGATCGCGACGTTGCCGCCGTTTCCCGCCCCGCCTGCTGTGACACCGATGCGGCTTGCCTCGTGCATTTGCAAACTGCCCTCGACCTCGAGGACGATACTGCCGCCCTGTCCCGATTTCGTCGAAGCCGTCAACCCGCCGCCGACCATCTCCAACCCGTCGGCGAACACTCGCAACGCCCCAGCGTCCCCCTCTCCCATAGCGTTGACCGAGACGATGCCCCCGTCTCGTACCGATAAAGTGGCCGTCCTCAAGGTTACGTCTCCCGTCGATCCCGTGGGTATCGCTAGAACGCCCAAAAAGGCTTGTAACGACGGTTCCAAAATCGGGGCGGAGGAGTCGATGGTACTGGGAATGGTATCGCGATAGATGCCAACCACCTCGATCGATTCCCGCGCCCGTACCTCGATGCGTCCGGCCGCCCCCGATACTAAGGTCGAGGCACTAAGCTGGCCGCCCTCGCGCACGCTCAATCGATCGGTCTCCAACAAGAGGTTTCCAGAATTGCCCTCTCCCAAGGTCGAAATTGTAATAGCACTGGGAAGGAACTGGTCGGGGTTGACGCCGACGATATCGATCTCCCGGTCAGCCCGCACTCGAATCGTGCCGCCGTTGCCCGTGCCGAAGGTGGTGGACGTTAAAAGCCCCCCATCCGCTAAGTACAGGCGATCGGTGTTGAGGCTGAGATTACCCGCGTTTCCCGACCCATAGGCGGCGGCGGAAACGTTGCTAAACAACTGACTGTTGCTGGAGGCAAAGCCGAGAACATCCACCGTCTCCGTCGTCTCGATGTAAACGTCGCCGCCCAAGCCGGAACCGAAACTCTCCGCCGCTACCTGTACCCCGTCTCGTAACGCCAGACGCGACGCACTCAGCCGAACGTCTCCCCCCCGTCCGCTGCTGAGGGTTTGATTGAGTAAGAGGGTCGTTCGCTGTCCGTCTGGGGTGATGCCGAACAGTTCGAGGCGATCGCTGGCCGCGATCGAGATCGCTCCAGCGGTGGAATTGCTGAAATTCTGAATGACAACGGTAGTCCCGTTGGCCAGGGCGATGTTGCGGCCGCGGACGGCCACAGAACCGCCGCGCAAGCCGTTGGCGGTGACGAGGCTTTGGTCGAAACTGACGTCGGCGAAGGTATCGACCTCGTCGTAGGTCGATACTCCGGCCTCGGCACTGTCTATAATGACCCGACCGACTTCGATTCCGGCGATTTCGACTCGTCCGCCGGGGGCGTCGAGAGAGGCGCGATCGAGGGTGACGGTTCCCCCGAGTAGGGCGAGGGTTTCGCCGGCGGCCACCTGCAAGCCGGGACGGGAGGCGGGAAGCGTGAGGGGCAAGTTTGTGGGAACGCCAAAGTTGACCCCCGATCCGCGAACGGCGATCGATCCCGATCCGTTGGGAAACCACTGCAAACCCAGGGGAACTGAAATCGAGAGTTGCGGTGTATTCTGCCCTCGGACGTTCCAGGTGGTGCCGTCGGCGAATTCCAGGGCGTCGGCGGTGGTGGCGAAAAAGGAACCGTTGAGGTCGAGACGGGCGTTTTCGCCGAAAATCATGCCGTTGGGATTGAGGAAAAACAGGTTGGCGGTTCCGTTAACCCCTAGCAAGCCGTCAATGTAAGAGGCTTGGTGTCCTGTGACCCGCGTGAGGACGTTAGCGATGCTGGAATCGACCTCGAAGCGGGCTTCGGTGTCGGTGGGGACGGAAAAGCGATCGAAACTGTGAAAGAGATTCTGTTGCGCCTGGGTTCCTCCTTCGATGTGGAAGGTTCGACCTTCAACTTGCACTCTCGACGGGTTGGAAAGGCTGTCGTCGGGAACGATTTGAGCGAGACTGGACTCGCTATCACTGGAATTTAAGAGCGCGATCGTGACGATCGCGGTCGGAATTCGCCACCGCTGAGACGCTCTCGGAGGTTCCATCGTTCTCCGGATCTGCGATTAAGGACAGTACAGGGAATCGCGGGTTGAAACTCCCGTGATGGGATGGGTTCCCTGGGCGTTACGACAGAGTTGTTTGACTTGGGCCCTGTCTAGAATGGCGCCGGTGAAGTCCGCGCCGTCGATTTGTACGTTGTCGAAGGTCGATCGCAGTAAAATCGTATCGGTTAACTGGGCGTTGCGGAGGTCGGTATCGACGAAGCTCACTTGGTCGAGCATGGCGTTGCTCAAATCGGCGCCGCGAAAGTCTACGTCGGTCATCCAAGAGACGCTGAACACGGCGCCCCGTAAGTCGGCGTTGTGGAAGTTGACCGATCGCAGGGTGCATCCGGCAAATTCTGCCGAGGCCAGTTGTTGTTCGGAGAAGTCGCGATCGATCAGTTCCGCTTCGCTGTAGGACAGGGCGGGGGGATACAATACCGCTTGTGCGAGGGGCGTTCCTGTCCACAGGTTTAGACTCAGCCAAACGGCGAGGAAAAATTGAAACATTGCCATCGCCAACTCTCTCAAACTTCCGATCTCTAGGGTACTCGATCGAAAAACCGACCGTTTTACCTGACGGGGCGATCGCAAAAAAAATAGAATATGTAATAGGTTTATCGCTAGGCTTGTCCGAACTATGACACAGGAGTGGTTCGATCGCGCAACGGAATGTATTCGAGCGGGGGATTACGTCGGTGCCATCGCCGCGTTGACCACTGCTATCGACAACAATCCTAGCTTCGCCCTGGCGTTCGATCGCCGAGGCAGAGCCTATTTCGAGGCGGGACGGTTGCACGATGCCATCTCCGACTATACCCGCGCCCTGGAACTGGATAAAACCTTGCGAAGTGCCTGGTACGGACGGGCGTTAGTGCGGTTGGCGTTGAAAAACTTTCCCGGTGCCTTAGCCGATGTCGATCGCGCCTTGGAACTCGACGAGAGCCACGCCGCCACCTATCAGTTACGGGGGACGATATGCCGCAAACTGGCCGACCGTCAAGGGGCGATCGAGAGTTTCAAACGGGCGGCGCAACTCTATTTAGAAGCTAAAGATAAGGAAAACTGCCAACGCTGTCTCGATCGCCTGCGGGAACTGCAACCGCCGCCGACGCCGCAACCCGAAGCCACGCCAAGCCTCGCACCGATTCCCTCAGTCGGAGACTATTACAAAACCCTGCTCGATCGCGTGCAGAAAGGGGACACCCGCGAAGTGTTAAAAGACCTCAACTGGGCGTTGCAAGCGGACAAAAACGACGATCGCGCCTACTGCTGTCGCGGTATCCTCTACGTGAAACTCGGGAAGACGCAACAAGCCCTCCAAGACTTCAACCGCGCCTTACAACTGAATCCCAACGACGCTTTCGCCTATCGCAATCGCGGCAAAACCCGGTTTCAACTCGGCGATCGCGCCGGGGCGATGGCAGATTTCGATCGCGCCTTAGCACTCGATCCCAACGATGCCTTAGTTTACGTTGCCCGAGGCAACAGTTTCCGCGACGCCGGGGATTACCCCCGTGCGTTAGAGGAATACGGACGAGCGATCGAACTCGACGCCGACGCCGCCCCCGCCTATCTCAACCGGGCGATGGCTTATACTCGCTTGGAAGAAACCCGCAAGGCGATCGAAGACTATCAAACCGCCGCCTCGAAATTCTGCGAACAAGAAGACTGGGACAACTACCACGACACCCTCAAAAAACTCAACCAACTCCAAGGCGGCGTATCCGAAGCCGCCTCGAAAAAAGCGGAAATTCCCCAAGACCACCTGCGGCAGCGATTGTTAATGTTAGTGGGAGGACAGTGGGAAATTGCCGAACGTCTCATCGCCCAAGCGAAACTGTTCTATCCCAATCGCTCTGAAGATTGGTACATTGAGAAAATCGTCTACGACATCGAACGAGAACGCGGCTTTTGATAATTGAGAATAGATAATTAGGGTGCGTGACTTGAAAAATGGGGTGTCAACCGTGAGACCGAGAAATCCTCACGCACCGCCAACGTACACCGCCTATCTTCCCATCCCTTCATCCCCTCACCTCATCATCCCCTCAACGGGAGTCAATTACAGAACTGTCATTTCTGCGTTTTACCCGGTGGACATTGCCCAGACAATGGAAGTGACAGAGGGGCATCTTACCGATGCTATTGAGGGGTTAAGGTGATGGATAGCAAAAATATACCGGAATGCCCGCGCTGCGGACGACATTCAATCGTCCAAGAGAGCGATTCTCGCTGGACTTGTTTGAACTGTAATTTTTCCAAAGACTTATCGCACGATCGACACCATCGAACGGAAGACTCGGACTCGGGAAACCTACTGACGGCGATCGTTTTTACGGGGCTGTTGGTTGCGATAACTGTCGAAGCCGCCTTCGGAACCCCCGTTAATTCAGACAATAATTCACTCGAACCCTGGACGACACCCACCTCGACGAACGCGCTGACATTTATCGCGCCGGGGAGATAGCCAATCGATCGCACATCGATTACCATAGAACAATGAGAAGAGGAAGAAGGGACTGAGCAGTCCCTTTTTTCGTCTCTGCGATGGGGCGACTTTCCCCTTCATCCCCATCTCAACAATCGGTGCGATCGCACTCTCCAATACTGACCCAGGTACTCGACCCGTCCGCCCAGCGTTCCTTTTTCCAAATCGGCGCGTTGTGTTTCAACGTATCGATCGCATAGCGACAGGCTTCAAACGCTTCCCCCCGATGAGGAGAACCCACCGCCACCAACACGCTAATTTCTCCAATCCGCAACCGTCCCGTCCGGTGGTGAATCACCACGCGGCGCACTTGCGGCCAATGGCGGCGAATCTCCGTCGCGATTTGGCGAAACACTTGCAACGCCATCGGTTCGTAAGCCTGATACTCCAAACATTCCACGGCGCGTCCGTCAGTATTGTCCCGCACGGTGCCGCTCATGACCACCACCGCCCCGTTTCCCGAATCCTCCGCCAGGGAATACACCCTGTCTAGGGACAGCGGCGCCAAGGTAATAGCAAAACTATCCCCCTCAAAGTCTTGGGGGGGCGTGGTGAGGGAGACAGTGGCGTTGAAATTCATAAAAAATCCGAGAAAATCAGACCGTTCGATATCCTATCAATCCAAATCCCGCCGTCCTTCCAAGGCGCGGGCGAGGGTAATTTCGTCAGCGTATTCCAAATCGCCCCCCATCGGTAAACCAAAGGCGATGCGCGTCACCCGCGTAAAGGGTTTGAGGAGTTGTCCGACGTACATGGTCGTAGTTTCCCCTTCCACGCTGGGATTAATCGCCAAAATCACTTCTTTGACTTCGCCGCGACTGACCCGTTGCACCAAGGCTTGAATGTGAAGCTGTTCCGGACCGATGCCTTCGATTGGCGAAATCGTTCCCCCGAGAACGTGATATTTGCCGCGATATTCTCGGGTTTTTTCTAAGGCGATAACGTCTCGGGAGTCGGCGACGACGCAAATGGTACTGTCGTCCCGGTTGGGGTTGCGGCAAATGTCGCAAACGGACTCGGCGGACAGGTGAAAACACACTTGGCAGAGTCCCACTTGTTTTTTCGCCTCCATGAGGGCGGTGGCGAGGGCGCGAACTTCTTCTTCGGGGCGTTTGAGAACGTGCAAGGCGAGGCGTTGAGCTGTTTTCGGCCCGACGCCGGGGAGTTTTTGGAACTGCTCGATCAGACGAGCGAGGGGACGAGTATAAACGGTACACCTCCGAGAGACTGCGAAAACGTTTCTTAATATACCGGGTTGCGTCGATGCGATCGATCCCCCGGCGAGACCGCTGGGAATCTTAAAGAAATTTCAAAAAAAACCACCGATTTGTCTATCTTATTATAACATTATTGAGAAGGCGAAAGCTATCTTTTTAATGAAATTTTTTGTAAAATATCAACTCAAAAAACATGAAACGAATTCTCCAAAAGCCAAACGCAGAAGTGGGCGAATACTTCGATCTAGCCTGGAAAATTTTCCAACAAAACCTTTCAACTTTTATTATCTTCGTGTTAGTTTTTAACTTACCCGTAGCCCTTATCGGAGAATTCATTACACAACCCGAGTCCCCAGGAGGAACGATCGAATCTACATCGTCGGGCATCGGAATTTTTATTATATTTTATATCTTGGCGGATCGTACTAGGTTCGATATCAGCCGTGGCCACGCCGATGGTTGCCGAACGTGCGGTTTTAGGAGGATCTATAGACGCCAAAACAGCTTTACAACGCGCAGTCCCTAAAGTTCCCATCACCATTATCGTCAGTCTCGTGACATCTATTATCGTCGGACTGGGCTTGATTTTATTCGTAATACCCGGCATTTACTTGTCTGTTAACTTCGCTTTTATCCTACAAGCGATCGCGCTTCGCAATTGTGGATTTAACGCCCTTCAGTACAGCCGAAATCTAGTTAAAGGACAATTGTGGAAAGTCTTCGGACGTTTGGTAACGATCGGATTTGGCTTTCTGATTCTCTTTCTGGTGATTGGATTTATTTTGGGGTTTGCAGTTGCTGTTGTTTCCGCCTTTCCGATAGTTCAAGTCATCTTAAATATTATCTTGTCCCTGATTTTTGGGCTAACGGGATATTTGATGTCTGTGGTTTTCACCATGTTCTTCTTGAATCTCGATTACCTCAAAAACGCGCCCGAGGGTTCCACCTAAGTCCAGTAGGGTTAAGTCTTTGGACTCGCCCCGAGGGATCGAGAGCGTAGACAAACGTACTCTCTCCCCTTCTCCACTTCGATCGATCCCTTCGATCGATCCCCTAAAAACAGACGTTTCCCTGTCATTTATGCAACTGACCGAACCCCAAAAAACCCCCCAACCCCAACCCAAGCCTCAACCCCAGACCTCCCAAACCCTCGCCCTAGACGTAGGGGGAATGAAATGCGCCGGATGCGTGAAAGCCGTCGAACGGAAACTCAGCCAAATCCCCGGCGTCAACTCCGCCTGCGTCAACCTGGCCATCGAAATGGCCACAGTCAAATACGAACCCCATCGCGTCCACGCCCAACTTCTCGCCCAAACCCTCACCGAAGCGGGATTTCCCAGCCAACCTCGCGCCACGGAAGGGCTGTCCGTAGAAGACTTAGAAGCCACAGAAGAACGTCACCGCAACGCCGCCCAAGAACAACAACAACAACTGAGGGTGGCGGTAGTTCTCATTATTTTGTCCACCGTCGGACATTTGCAAATGGTGGGACTTCCGGCGATTCCGGGGTTGAGTAACATTTGGTTTCACTTCGCGTTGGCGACGGTGGCGTTGTTAGTTCCCGGGCGTCCCCTGTTGGTGGATGGATGGCGGGGTTTGACGCACAACGCCCCCAATATGAACACTTTAGTCGGGTTGGGCGTAACCGCCGCCTATCTGGCTAGTTGTGCGGCGTTGTTTTTCCCCGATTTGGGCTGGGATTGCTTTTTTGAAGAACCCGTGATGCTGCTGGGGTTCGTGTTGCTGGGGCGATCGCTCGAAAAACGGGCGCGAAATCGGGCGGCGGCGTCGCTAAAATCCTTAGTGGGCTTACAGCCGAAAACCGTCCATTTAGTCACCAACCCCGATAACTTACAGCATCTCGACGGAAATTCGATTCTCGACCTTCCGGCGAACCAAGTGCGCGTCGGAGAGTTCCTACAAGTGCGTTCTGGGGAAAAAATTCCCGTCGATGGGGAAATCGTCGCCGGACAAACCACCATTAACGAGTCGATGTTAACCGGGGAACCGCTCCCCGTTCTCAAACAAGTGGGGGATACGGTGACGACGGGAACCCTGAACCAGTCGGGAAGTATCGTCGTCCGAACTCAGCGGACGGGGAAAGATACCACCTTAGCCCATATCGTGCAGTTGGTGCGGGAGGCGCAAACCCGCAAAGCCCCGGTTCAACGGTTGGCCGATACAGTGGCGGGGTATTTTACCTATGGGATTATGGCGATCGCCGCTTTGACGTTCCTGTTTTGGTACGGTTTCGGGACAAACTGGTTTCCGCAGGTGTTGTCCGTCAGTCACGAGTTTCCCAATTTGGGGCCGGTTCACGGGATGTTCGATCGACCCACTTCCCCCATGCTGTTAAGCTTAAAGCTGACCATCGACGTTTTGGCGATCGCCTGTCCCTGTGCGTTGGGACTCGCGACACCGACAGCCATTCTCGTGGGAACGGGAATCGGGGCGGAACGAGGCTTGTTAATCCGGGGCGGCGACGTTTTAGAAAACGTCCACAAACTCGATACCGTCGTCTTCGACAAAACGGGAACCCTAACGGCGGGACGACCGACGGTTACAGCAGTTTGGAACGCTGAATCTTTCTCTTCTAAGTCTCTGTCGGTATTGTCCTTGGCCGCCTCTGTCGAACAGAATACCAGCCATCCCCTCGCCGAAGCGATCGAACGTTACGCCAAAGAAACCGGCGTAGTCTTGCATCCCGTAAAAAACGCCCATACCGAACCGGGATTCGGCGTGTCCGCCACCGTCGAAGGTCGATTGGTTCTCGTAGGAAACCCCCTCTGGCTGGAAAAACACGGCGTCACCGTCGAAGCAGAAGCCTCGCAACAAGCCGAATCCTTCGTCCGTCAGGGAAATACAGCGGTTTACGTGGCGGTTGAGGGAACCGTGGCGGGAGTTATCGCAGTACGAGACGAGTTACGATCGAACGCCGCCGAAACTGTGCGACAGTTACAACAACTGGGATTGCAGGTGAAATTACTAACAGGCGATCGACGAGAAGCCGCCGACACCATCGCCCAGCAAGTGGGATTGCGACCGGAAGATGTCTTCGCCGAAGTGAGTCCCAGCGACAAAGTCCAGGCGATCGCCACCCTACAAGAACAAGGATACAACGTCGCCTTAGTGGGCGACGGCACCAACGACGCCCCCGCCTTAGCCAAAGCCAACGTGGGAATTTCCCTCCACGGCGGAACCGATGTCGCCGTCGAAACCGCCCAAATCGTCCTAATGCGCGATCGACTCGAAGACATTTTGCAATCAATTCGTCTGAGTCGGGCGACCTTCAACAAAATCCGTCAAAACCTCATCTGGGCGTTTGGATACAACACCCTCGGAATCCCCGTCGCCGCTGGTATCTTACTCCCGAGTTTCGGAATTCTCCTCGACCCCGCCGTAGCCGCCGCGTTCATGGCCATGAGTTCCATCAGCGTCGTCACCAACTCGCTTTTACTGCGGCGACAGTTTCGGTGATGGGGTGATGAGGTGATGGGGTAATGGGGTAATGGGGTAATGGGGTAATGGGGTGATGGGGTAATGGGGTAATGGGGTAATGGGGTAATGGGGTAATGGGGGAGAGAGGAAATGGGGAGTTTCACATCATCCCCTCATCTCCTCATCCCATCATCCC
>NZ_JBNGCO010000137.1:0-10847 GCF_049974805.1 Baaleninema sp. | reverse complement strand
ACAACTAAAATTATTATAACACAAATCCTTATCAGTGATTTACACTGGTAAAGTCGCCCTTTCAGGGCGACTCTGCTATAAGGGAGAAACTGGAGCGGTATTCAACCCGTTTAAAAACCGAGCCTCTAATCGAGGCAACTGAACCTTGAAAACTAGAGTTAGTGGGTTCTGTTCGGGAAGGCTCGGGCAGGTAAAAGCTCTAAGCAACAAGTACAGAGAACCAATTTTTTCGCGGATTCTCAGGTACGGTAGGGCATACCGAAACCTCCTCTGCAATGGGGAAAACGCCTAGGGAGATAAACCCCTCTGGTATTCATTGGCAACGATGGATAGTAAGGGTTGTCAACGAACTAGGAATCCCAAACCGTGAGGTCTGGAGAATCGCCGCTCTTTTAAGGCGGCGAGTATGTCAAGAACTGTCTTTTTCCCCAGACCAATTTGGCAAGTTTGCCTTGGCGTTACGTCGCCACATCCACGGCTTAATTCGGCGTAAGGCGGAGGCGCGAAATCGACGATCCCAGTCCTCTTCAGAAAGCGTCACCAGTTCCGATAACCTCGGAGCGCGGTTTTCAGGGTAAGGTCGAAATTCCTCAACGTCGGTTTCGGTGGCAAATCGCTGGTTCCAAGGACAAACCTCCTGGCAAATGTCGCACCCTGCAACCCAGCCTTGGAGGTTTTTCGCGATGTCGGGGGGCAGGGTGTCGCTGCGGTTTTCGATGGTGTGGTAGGCAATGCAGCGGTTGGCATCGACGACAAAAGGACGCACGATCGCATCGGTGGGGCAGGCTTGCAGACAGCGGGTGCAGGTTCCGCAATGTTCCGTATGGGGTCGATCGATCTCCAAGTCCAGGTTGGTGAGGATTTCCCCGAGAAACACCCAGGAACCATATTTTCGGGTGATGACGTTGCCGTTTTTGGCAATCCAACCCAACCCCGCTTGTTGCGCCCAGGCTTTATCTTGAACCGGCCCGGTGTCGGCGTAGTATTTGGCGCGAATCCCCTCCCCTTGGCTTTGCAACCACAGCGCAAAGGCTTTGAGTTTTTTATCGAGAACCCGGTGATAATCCCGTCCCCAGGCGTAGCGGGAAATTTTGGCGAAATCGTCCTCCTGGGGTTGTTCGTCCGGCGTGTAGTAGTTCAAGGCCACGGCAATTACCGATTTCGCCTCCGGGAAACAGGCTTTCACATCCTGGCGTTTGGGATTTTTCATCCAGTCCATATCGGCGTGGTATCCCTGCGCCAACCAGTTTTGTAACTGTCGCACGTTTTCCGGAGGCGATTCGGCGGCGGCGATTCCCACGAGATGAAATCCCAACTCGTAGGCTTTCTGTTTGATGCGATCGCTGTTGAGGGCTGAGTTCATGGCAGTTCTGGGGGGTCGATCGACTCCTGAATCGTACAATTAGGAACTTCAATCGCTTAAAAATTGGATTTTTAGGCGATTATCTCGTTTTAAAGGAGGTTTGCTCCCTAAAACAGCGTTTGAATTTTAAAAAAATAACACTTTTTAGGTGAACTCATTATGATTCCAGATTCCATCGATTTGTAAATCTTATTTGCTTTTTATTAAGAAAGTTTGCAAGATCGAAGTAGCCGCTTGACAAAGGTAGAGTAAAACCATGGCATACGCCACGACTGCTAACCCCGCACTCTCTGTTGTCGATTCTGCTGCGCTCGTTCCCGCAGTGGCAGCTCGCTTCAGCCGCTTGTCCGTCGACGACCAACTCGCGCTTCTGTGGTTCGTCTACACCGAAATGGGCAAATCCATCACTCCTGCTGCACCGGGTGCAGCCCGTCTTCACCTCGCAGAAGGTCTTCTCGAGCAAATCAAAGCCATGCAACCCGAGGAGCAACTCCAAGTCATGCGCGACTTGGCTGCGAAACGCAACACCCCTACAAGCCGCGCCTACGGTGCTTTGAGCGTCAACACCAAACTGGCGTTCTGGTATCGCCTCGCGCAGTGGATGGACGAAGGAACCGTTATCGGCGTTCCTCAAGGCTATCGGATGTCTCGTCCCGCTCAAGAAATTCTCAACGTCCTGGTGACGAAGGCTGATTTCAGCCAACAAATTTCGATTCTCCGCAAAGCGGTTATCGACATGGGTATCGATCCGCTGTCGTAATTGCTTGCTTGTCAGTTCGTATTGACGTTTCCTTACGTTTTACGTTGGGGTGAAGGGACTTCTTCGGGGTCTGTTCCTTCATCCCTTTTTTTTGAAGGTCTGAATTTTTGAAGGAAGTCCTGAAGTGTTGAAGCTCTTGACTTCAAATCTCGCAGTTGCTATTTGAGGATTTATCTGATGTTTAAACGAACCATGGATACCGCCGCGATCGCCATTGACAGCATCGACGAACCCGTAGTCTGTCGCTATTTTGAAACCCTCAACACGGGGGAGTTCGAGAACACGGCGCAACTGTTCGCCGAAACCGGTGCGTTACATCCACCCTTTGAAGAGGCGGTGGTGGGACGCGAGGCGATCGCCCTCTATCTGGAAACAGAAGCCGAGGGGATCGCCTGTTTTCCCAAACGGGGGGAAATCGAAGGTCTCGACGACGGAACCCGCCTCGTGAAAGTAGCGGGAAAAGTCAAAATGCCGCTGTTTGGCGTTAACGTGGGGTGGACGTTCCACCTCGACGACGCTTCGCAACTGTTGAGCGTGAAAATCAAGCTGGTGGCGTCGCCGCAGGAACTTCTCAATCTCAAGCAATTTGCCTAACGGTAGGGTTTGGGTCTCATCGAACCCGGATTACGCCGCCATCGACTGGGCAAACATCCGCTCCATCATACCTCGACCGAGTTCCACGTCGCTGGGGGCGGGTTGCCAGTCGGGGTGAGCTGTCATTAAGAGGCTTTCGAGGGTTTCGCCATCGAATAAGTGCCATACCGGAGCGCCGTCGATGGTATCGGCGATCGCGTAACAGTTGGCCGCCACACAGTGAATCGTGCAACCGTCGATAATGCGGCGGATGTCCATGCGATCGCCCGGTTCCAAACCCCGAAACCGCAAAATCGCCTGTTTGAATTCCTCAAAACTGGACACCGACAGACCCGGAACCGTCGTGCCAACCGACTCGTCGCCGTTGACCCACAGCCAATAGCGACGGGCGGGATCGATGCCGCGCAGCCAAGGTTGGGGATCGTCGAGGTGATAACGGGGAGCGAGCGGGAATAACGGTTCCATAGCTGACTCATGGGGTTTACGCTACAGGATTTAATTTGTCAAGACTACACCCGATCCGTCAATTCAACTTCGTAAATCTTAGTAATTATGTTTGCTTATTTAAACTTGAGTTAACTAATGTAAAGCAAAACCCGCCGTTTTTGGCAAATTTTCGTTCCTGAAAACCGCCTTGAAACGCCCAAATAATGCTGAAAACTCTTCATTATCTCACAAAAACAGCATTTCTTTATAATTGTGTATAGACACAAAGAAATATTAAGGAACGTAACAGAGCCTGCGTCTCTCAAAACCTCCCCAAAAAACCCCTATGTGTCCTCTGTGTCTCTGTGGTGAATTCTCCATGTAGTGAATTAAGTCAAAATCGAGCCACCCAACAACTGCGCGAATCGCTTCTCTAACTCCCGTTTCATGCGAGGATAGCGATCGACCGTCGGATCTTTGACAATAACCCGTTCGGCGGCGTTTCTCGCCAGAATCAACACCTCGCGATCGTCCACCAAACTCGCCAGCGCAAAATCCGGAAGTCCAGACTGACGGGTTCCCAACACCTCACCGGGACCTCGTAGCTGCATATCCATCTCCGCGATGAAAAAGCCATCTTGCGACTGAGCCATCACTTCCAACCGCTGCTTGGCGTCAGCAGAGGCTTTAGCGTGAGTCATCAAAATACAAAAGGATCGATCGCCGCCGCGTCCCACTCGTCCCCGCAACTGGTGTAACTGAGACAAACCAAAGCGTTCGGCGTTTTCGATTAACATCACCGTGGCGTTGGGAACGTCCACCCCCACCTCAACCACCGTCGTGGAAACCAGGATTTGCGTTTGATTGGTGCGAAACTGCTCGATGGCGTTTTCCTTTTGCGCCGAAGTCATGCGACCGTGAAGCAAGCCAATCTCGTAGTGAGGAAAAACCTGCTGTAACCGTTCGTATTCCTCCACCGCCGATTTAATATCGAGTTTTTCCGACTCTTCAATTAACGGCAAAACCGTATAACATTGACGACCTCCCGCCACTTCTCGACGAATCAAATCGTAAGCCTCTTGACGTTGCTTCCCCGATAAAACCGTCGTTTGAATCGGTTTTCGTCCGGGGGGCAACTCGTCAATTTGACTTACATCCAAATCCCCATGTAGCGTTAACGCCAAGGTTCGAGGAATCGGCGTCGCCGTCATCGAAAGCACGTGGCAAATGCCGTTCGCGCCTTTTTGCTGCAATTTCGCCCGTTGGTGAACCCCGAAGCGATGCTGTTCGTCGATAACAACCAAGCCCAACTGATGGAATTTTACCGGGTCTTGAATCAAAGCGTGAGTTCCCACGAGAACCGGAAGTTCTCCCGTTTGTAATTGGGTGTGAATTTCGCGACGTTTGCTAGTTTTAGTCGAACCCGTCAGCAGTTCCACCGGAATTTGAAGTAAGTTCAACCAACCGACGAGTTTTTGATAATGTTGTTCGGCTAAAACTTCCGTCGGTGCCATCAACGCCGCTTGATAACCCGATTGGATAGCGGCCAAAATGGCGACGACGGCGACGACGGTTTTACCCGCCCCCACGTCTCCTTGAACCAGGCGGTTCATGGGCGTGGTTTTCGACAAATCGCCGAGGATTTCTCGAACCACCCGCTGTTGGGCGCCCGTGAGTTGGAACGGAAGAATGGAGTAAAAGCGATCGACCAACTGTCCCTGTCCGGAGAGGGCGGCGGAGGCGGGACGACTGGCGATTTCGCCGCTTTGTTTGAGTTCGTGGCGGCGGCGCAACAGCCCCAGTTGCAGATAAAAGAATTCATCGAAGACCAAACGGCGACGGGCGCGATCGAGACTCTCGCTATCCTTGGGAAAATGAATCTGTTCGATGGCCGTGGGTAAATCCACCAAATCGTATTTCTGACGCAGTTTCACCGGAAGCGGTTCGAGAACCTGTCTCGCCGCCGGAAGAACCGCCAACACCGCCCGACGCATCATGTCCGCCGTCACCCCTTCCGTGAGGGGATAGACGGGGAGAACCCGCCCGACGGTGATGGATTCGATGCGTCCTTCCGAGTGGCTGAGAACCTCCAAATCCGGGTTGTCCAGGGTGACGCCGTACTTGTTCTTTTTCACTAATCCCGAGGCTGCTACCGTCGCCCCACGGGGATATTGCGCCCGTTGCGCGTATTGCCATCGGGAGGAAGTATAACGATGTCCGGCGTAGAAGCGGGTGATTTTGACTTGTCCGGTGGGATCTTTGAGGACGAGTTGGAAAATGGTCAGTTTCTTGTTTTTGGAACTGGAGAAGAAGCGACAGCTTTTCACGTCGCCGATGACCGTGACGGTTTCGCCAGGTTCCAAGTCGCCAATACTCACTTGACGGGCGTAGTCGATTCGATCGCGGGGGAAGTAGTAAAGTAACTCCGAGACCCGGTAGAGTCCCAACCGGGCTAAGCGATCGCCGTTGCGCCGTCCGATGGCTTTAACCTCCGTCAGGGGTTGCGTTAAATGAAGCGAGTCGGGGTGGGTGTAGCGGGCGGTGGTTTGTTGGGCGACCGTTTCGATCGGTGCCGTGGGCGGCGTTTTGACGCGAGTTGGGCGAGTCTCTTGCTGTTGCGATCGAACCTTCTCGAAAACCCGCTGCATTTGCAGCAAAAAGCGGCGAGATTCCGCCACCAAATGCTGACGTTGAGACGGCGTAAACTCTCCATAACTGGCGAATCGATCGCCGAGTTCCTGCCAGCGGCGTCGATCGTCTTCAGGGAGTTCCTGGGGAGGCTGACTGAAACTGAGTTTGAGAAATTCGTGAAACTGATACTCCCGCCCCATCAAATTGGGAAACCCACGTTCGGCTTCCACACTGAGGGCTTTTTGCAAGCGTTCCCAATCTGGGGCGTTCGTCGTCGGCATAGCGGATTCAGATAGATGGCGAGATGGGGAGATAGATAGATGGGGAGATGGGGACAGGGGGAAAAATTGTCAATTCTTCTCTCCCCTTCACATCCCATCATCCCATCATCTCATCATCTCATCATCCCCTCATCTCATCATCACTGATTCGCCTTGGCATCGCGGACGGCGGCGAAGAAGAAAAAGCCCCCCAGGGGAACGCTTAAGGTTAAGATGGCGCTGGTGAAGGCAACGCCATACTGTGGGGTTCCCGAGGAGAGTTCAAAAATCGATCCGACGGCCGCGATGGCGGCGACGCAGGAACAGGCGAGAAAAAAACCGGCTTTCGGGGTGGTTCCCATGGTCTCGAAATGCTCCTTATGGTGAGTTGGGCGCGGCGTTGGGCTTATTTACCCTTTTTAATCCGTCGGACATCTTTGAAGGAAAAACCGTGTTTGGCTAACTCTTGGGTGAGTTCGAGTTCGTTGTCCGCGCGATCGACGAACATAATCCCCTCGAGGTGATCCATTTCGTGTTGGATGGCGCGGGAAGGCAACCCCGTAAACGTGCGGGTTTGGGGGCGTCCCCGTTCGTCTTTGTAGGTGACTTCGATGGCTTCGGGACGTTTGACATCGAGATAGACGCCGGGAATACTCAAACAGCCTTCGGGTCCTACGGCGATATCGCGGCTGAACTTCTTAATTTTGGGGTTGATCAAAATCAACGGCGGGGTGGTCGGGTCGTCGAGGTTGCAATCGACCACCAGCATTTGTTTGGAGATGCCCACCTGGGGCGCAGCCAGCCCGATACCATCTGCACTGTACATACTTTGCAGCATTTCTTTGGCGAACTGGCGCACCTTGTCGTCTACTCGGGAGACGCGCTTGCAGTTTTGACGCAACACGCGATCGCCGAGATAGTGAATTTCTAGAGGCGGACGTTCGAGTTTAGTTTTTTCGACGAGAATCGGGGCGGTGCTTGGCATAAGGTCTGCAACTCTTTCTCAATAGCAGCTTTCATTACAAATGATAACGTTTGTTGCCTGGGCTGGGGAGGCGAAATCCGTCGATCGCGCCGATGAGTTCTTGGGGTTCCCAGTGGTACAGTGGAATAGTCACCCCGGTAAGAACGCCGCTTCAGAGAGTTGGGAGGTTGCGCTTGAGGTGCGCTCCCGAGAGACGTTCGACTGATAGCTAATTTCGTATACGATCGTGCTGACTCCATCTACTCGTCGCCGTTTGCAAAAATTAGAACAAATCCCGAGTGTTTGGGAAGGAGACCGACGCCCGTTGAGCGTATCGTCGGAGGAAGATAGTGCCGAACAGACCGGGGAATGCGTGCTTTGGGTCGATGGCTCTGAGGGCTTCGTCCGGGCGATGGACATGGTGACTTCTGATGTGGGGTTCGAGGCGATCGTGCGGACGCTGATTCGGGCGATGGAACATCCCCACAATCCGGCGCAACCAGCCCGACCTCAGAAAATTGTGGTCAAGGATCGGGAGTTGTTGTTCTTTTTGCGAGGTGTCTTGCAAGAGTTGGACATCGCGTTAGATTATGCCCCCGATTTACCCCTCATCGATGAAATTTTTCAGGGGTTGCAGAGTACGGTGAAATCCCGCCCGCCCCATTTACCGCCGCAGTACGAGAAGCCGCTGAAGGATGTCGCTCACGCCCTTTGGAAAGATGCGCCCTGGGACTATTTGGGCGACCATCAGATTATTGCCGTTCGGCTCGATCGATGGGGTATCGAGACCTTTTACGTTTCTGTGTTGGGGATGTTGGGACTCGATTACGGGATTTTGATGTATCGATCGCTGGAGTCGTTAAAGAGCTTTCGCGCTTCGGTGTTGGAGAACGATTCGATCGAAAAACTGGAAAACGCTTTTCTCAGCCAAGACTGTTTGTTTTTAACTTATGACAGTCACGAAGAATTCGATGACGACGAGTTCGACCTCTACGATTTACCTTGGTCGGAAATTGACGCCCAGTTCGGCAACCTGCATCCGTTAGAAGGGCTGCGATCGTTTTTATACGAAGAAGAAGCGGTTCCCGTGTGGGTGGCGTTAAAGGCGCTCGATCGCTTCTTCTCCAAAAAGCACAACCAAATCGACGACGACGATTTTCCACCCCTCGAATCCACCTACAAAATTTCCCTTCCTTCGGAGATGGGAATTCCTGAAAAGTCCGTCAGCGTCACCGTTTCGACTATGCCCGACCTGGCCGAGGAACTGTTTGACATGGCTGTAGACGACGAGGACGACGAGTTCGACGAAATTTTCGACCTCGACGATCTCCCTGAAGACTTTGACCTCAGCCGCTTGGCGGCGTCGCCCATCCTTCGAGAAGATTTGATTCCCGATGGTTCCCTGCTGACCCTGGGAAGCATCACCGAAGAACTGATTGAGATTTTACGGATGAGCGCACAATATCATATGTGTGGCGGAGACGCACCCGAAGAGGTTCCAGGGCTTCCGGTGGTCATCGTACAAACCACTCGGCCGAAAGTGAAAGATACTGTCGCCCGCATCGAAGACGCCGGGGGAATTCGCGCCATTTGTTTCAATCCCGGCGAAAATCCCGCCAGCGGCGAAGAATTCGACCTGGGGATTTTACAACTCGGGAACGGAGAACTGTATTTGTTTGGCGAGTACAGCTACGATAACCCCCAGTATCAGAGCGTTCGCAAAAAGTGGAACAAGAACAAACAGCAAAGTCAGGGCTATTGTGGTTTCATCTTGGCCATGGGGGCGACAGGCGCCAATCGCGGTAATCCCCAGTTGCGAGATATGATGGCGTTTTATGAAATCCCCGCCATCGACCCCGATGAATTGGGACTCGGACTGTTACAGATGATTCCCATGATTTAGGGAGTATTGTTTTAGGTTTAACCCTTTATCATAACTCATTTTTTGACCCCTGGCAATAGTTGTAATGTCAGGGGTTTTTTCAGGTTTACAAAGCAGATCGATCGAATTTTGCCAGGTTTCCGTTCGTTTAATACCTTCCAAAACTACTACTATATAAAGCTTTTAGCTTTTATCGACGCCCAGTCACACGGCAATACGATCGCGATCGCACCCCCAAAGTGCGCCCGGTCACTGTTACATTTTTTTAAACTCTGTTACATTTATTTACAGAAACGGAACAGGAAAGTTTTCGGAGGACTCACAAATGGCTCTCGTTATTTCTCTCATCATCATCGGTTGGACGGCGGCGGCGGTTCTCGGAACCCAAGCCTATTTCCGAGGCGAGCAAAGCAAACCCATCCACGAGCGCAACTGGAACAACACCGCCTTCGACCAACTCGCGGAAGCCTTTGTGGGTCGTCAAACCGATTACACCGTCCGGGTTCCGGTGTATGCGATGGACGAATTCGCCACGCGCAACCTCGATCGCTAAACCATCGCAACCCTGCAAGTTTTCCCAGCAGACATCATTAGATATTTAGGAGAATTGACACTCCCCAGCTATCACGGCGTGGGGATTCTTCCTTCAACGATCCGACTTGCTCTGACAGGTTTGCACCAGCCAAAGTAGCGGTCAAATCTCCAGAAGCGTTTGGGTCATCGACCCAAGTTCCGGTATGCCCTACCGTACTCAAGGCAGCGTTCAGGATGTTGATGGCTGCGTTGTGGTCTCTGTCAAGTTCGCAACCGCACTGACAAACGTGGGTGCGAGTTGAAAGCGTCTTTCTGACGACCGTGCCACAACTCGAACAGGCTTGGCTGGTATAGGCAGGTTCGACCGCAACGGTTATCCTGCCAAACTTTTCTCCAAACTGTTCCAACCACTTCCTGAACTGATACCAACCCGCATCATCCCCCCAACCCCCCTTTGAAAGGGGGGCGAAGGGGGGATAGTGGTTTCTCACCAGATTCTTAATCCTCAAATCTTCGTAGGCCACCAAATCCCCCCCAACCCCCCTTTGAAAGGGGGGCGAAGGGGGGATGCAACGCGCCAGTCTCTTGGCGTGTTCTTCACGTTGCCGACTTATTTTGAGGTGTACTCGTCCGAGTCGATTGACGGCTTTTTTTCGGTTGGCAGAGCCTTTCTGTTTTTTGCTCACCCTTCGGTGAGCGCGTTTCAGCTTTTTCTCGGCGTTTCGGTAAAACCTCGGATTCGGTTCAGTCTGTCCGTTTGAGTCGGTGTAGAACTCCTTGAGTCCGACATCTAAACCCACGGTATTTCCTGACGGCTCGAGTGTTTCTCGAACCTCGACACTGACGCAGAACTGAGCGTAATAACCATCGGCTCTGCGAACCAGTCGAACCCGTTTGATTTTTTCGGTATCGTAAAACGCCAAATCCCAAGTTCCGATTAACTTGAGTCGTCCGATACCTTTCTTGTCGGTAAAACAAATGTGTTTAGGGTTGAGTAACTTCCAACCGGAAGTTTTGTACTCGACGGAACGACTGTTCTTTTTGAACCTGGGATATCCTTTCTTTCCAGGAACAGACTTGCGACAGTTCTCGAAAAATCGAGCGATTGCCGACCAAGCGCGTTCGGCTGAAGCTTGACGAGCCGTGCTGTTGAGTTCTCGAGCAAAATCGTACTCTCGGGCGAGTACCCGACAGTACTTATTGAGGTCGTATTTGTTGACCCCAGGGGTATCCATCCAATAGCGCAGTGCCTTGTTGCGAACGAACTGTGCGGTTCGGATCGCATCCCCCCTTCGCCCCCCTTTCAAAGGGGGGTTGGGGGGATGGTGGGGCTTCCCTTTGATTTTGAACTCGAGAACAAGCATCGTCGTTTGACTTGATTAAACTAAGCCGGGCAGTCGCCCACCCGACTCGTCTTCAAAACCGTGCGTGCA
>NZ_JBNGCO010000136.1:0-10880 GCF_049974805.1 Baaleninema sp. | reverse complement strand
CAACCTACACGCTTTGAGTTATCTGTCAAGGGAAATTTGATGCGTTTACCCTGGATAGTTTGTACCGATCGAGTCAGTTTCAATCGATCGGTTTTGTGCCGATATTCCGAGTTCGATCGACTTTAAATTAACTCTAAAAAATTAATAAAATGGTAGTAGAGAAGAGGCGATATAATAGGGAATAACTGCTATAACTCAAACAAAAACTATTAGGTGGACATATTACCGATTCGCTGGAAATCGTATAAAAATTATAAGAAATGGGGAGAAAAGGCATTATTGAGACGATTCGCCACTATGCCGTCGTTCTCATAATTCACCTCATCAAACAACAAGCCGAAAATCGGGCGGATATTACTTGTCTTTGGACGAATTACGGGAAGTCCTCGAACAAGCCTATCTCAACGCGATCGCCGCTCTCAACGTCGCCGAAAGACGCTACGAACCCGAAAAACGCTCAGAACTCTCCACCTCATCCATCCAGACCCCTAACACAAAAATAGGGGCGATCGACTCGATCGCCCCTACCAAACCGATAAATTGACGAAACAACTTAACGTTCGCGCAACTTATCTAACACACTGCGGTCTTGCAACGTCGAAGTATCGCCGGAAATCTCTTCCCCAGCCGCCAGACTGCGGAGAATCCGACGCATAATCTTCCCAGACCGGGTTTTCGGCAAATCTTCCGAAAAACGAATCTCACCCGGACGGGCGATCGCGCCGATTTCCTCAACCACGTGCTGCTTCAACGCCTTATCCAAATCGTCGCCAGCCTCGTACTCCTCTTCCAGCATCACAAACGCCACAATGCTTTCACCCTTAATCTCGTCCGGCTTCCCAACCACCGCCGCTTCCGCAACGGACGGATGAGACACCAACGCCGACTCAATTTCCATGGTTCCGAGGCGGTGTCCCGAAACATTGATCACGTCGTCCACGCGACCCATAATCCAGAAATACCCGTCCTCGTCCTTGCGAGCGCCATCTCCAGCAAAATAGAAATACTGACCGTCTTTCGGCGCAATATGCTCCCAATAACTGCGGCGGAAACGATTAAAATCGCCGTACACCGTCCGCATCATGCCCGGCCAGGGATGCTTGACCACCAAATATCCCCCTTGGTTCGCCGGAATCTCGTTTCCGTCCAAATCCATCACGTCCGCTTGAATTCCGGGGAAGGGCAGCGTGGCCGAACCGGGTTTCGTCGGCGTCGCCCCCGGTAGCGGCGTAATCATGAAACCGCCGGTTTCCGTCTGCCACCAGGTATCCACAATAGGACAGCGTTCGCCGCCGATGACGCGGTGATACCACATCCAGGCTTTCGGGTTGATGGGTTCGCCCACGGTTCCCAACAGCCGCAAGCTAGACAAGTCGCGGGCGTTGGGGTGTTTGTCTCCGGCTTTAATAAAAGCGCGAATGGCGGTGGGGGCGGTATAGAAAATGGTGACGCCGTATTTTTCCACCACGTCCCAGAAACAGCCGGGATTAGACGGACGGGGAACCCCTTCGTACATCACTGTTGTCGCGCCGTTAGACAGCGGACCGTACACGATATAGCTGTGTCCCGTAATCCAACCCACATCGGCGGTACACCAGAAAATATCGGTGTCCTTCAAGTCGAAAGTCCATTTGTTGGTGACGTGGGCGTAGAGGTTATATCCGGCGGTGGTGTGGACGACGCCTTTCGGTTTTCCGGTACTGCCGCTGGTGTAGAGGATGAAGAGGATGTCTTCGCTGTCCATGGGTTCGGCGGGACAGTGGGCGGAAACGCCTTGACGCATTTCGTGCCACCAGTGGTCCCGACCCTCTTCCATGTGGGTGTCTTCTTCGATGCGACGCACCACGAGGACGTTTTCGACGCTGGGGGCGGCGTCGTTGGCAAGGGCTTTATCGACTTGGTTTTTGAGGGTGATGACTTTGTCTTTGCGGAAGCCGCCGTCAGCGGTAATCACCAGTTTGGCTTCGGCGGCGTTGAGGCGATCGCGCAGGGCTTCGGCGCTGAATCCCCCGAAGACGACGCTGTGAACGGCACCGATGCGGGCGCAGGCTAACATGGCGATGGCTGCTTCGGGAATCATGGGCATATAAATCCCCACGACGTCGCCTTTTTTCACGCCGAACTGTTTGATGACGTTAGCCATCTGGCAGACTTCGCGGTGCAGTTGGGCATAAGTCAAGGTGCGCGAGTCGCCGGGTTCCCCTTCCCAAATCAACGCCGCTTTGTTTTTGCGCCAGGTGGTGAGATGGCGATCGAGACAGTTGTAAGAAACGTTGGTTTTGCCGCCCTCGAACCATTTGGCAACGGGGGGTTGCCAGTCGAGGACTTTATCCCATTTTTGGAACCAGTCCAATTCGGTTTCGGCTAGTTCGCCCCAGAAGCCTTCGGGGTCTTGGGCGGCTCGATCGCACAGGGCTTTGTAGTCCGCCATGCTTTTGATGTGGGCGTTGGCGGAGAAGTCTTCTGTGGGGGGAAACGTCCGTTGTTCGTGAAGGATTGATTCTATCGTTTGTTCTGACATGGTTGGTCTGTAACCTATGCTACGGATGATTTATTTACCTCCATTGTCTCGCCAAACTTGTACGGCGTGAAGCAGGCTGGATTATTGTATCGTTATATTTCTGTAATTTTCGCTACAGTTGACGAAAACAGTAAGTATTGCGGCCTTCTCCTTTGGCGTCGTAGAGGGCTAAATCGGCAGTTTTAATGAAATCTTCGAGGGAGAGGGAGCTGTCGGGAACTAAACTTGCCACGCCGCAACTGAGGGTTACGTAAGGGCTGATGGGGGACTGGCGATGATTCAGTTGTAGGTGATTGACGCGATCGCGGATGCGTTGGGCCACTTTGAGGGCCTCGTCGAGATGAGTTTCGGGGAGGACGATGGCGAACTCTTCGCCGCCGTAGCGGGCGACGACATCGCTGCGACGGACTGCGCTGACGATGGCCCGGGACACCTGTTGCAGGCATCGATCGCCCGCTGGATGTCCGTAGTGGTCGTTATAGTTCTTAAAAAAATCCACGTCGCACAAAATCAAGGCCATCGATCGATGTTTCCGCTGGGCAACGACCCAAGTGCGTTGAAGGTAAGCATCGAAGTAGCGGCGGTTGGCCACTTGCGTCAAGCCGTCGGAGGTGGCCAGACGTTGCAAACCTTGGGTTTTGCGGGCGGAAACGGTGACGACGGCCAATAAAGCGGCCGCCACGGGGGAGGCGATGGGAATCCACCAGCCGTTGAGAAAGGCAACGTACCCGATCGCGACGGGACAGCCGCAAATGGCGGCGGCGTAAGTGCCGAGGATATACCATCCGGGGGAGGTATAGCTGCGAAACTGGCTGGTATGCCACCAATACCATCCAGCGGCGGTTCCGATGCCTCCCCACAGACCGACCCACAGCCATTCGACATATTGGTTGAGGTAACGAAACAGACGCCGCCCGTCGAGAGCGGCACTGAGGAGTTGGCTGGTGAGGTTGGCATGGATGACCAAACTCGACATTTGGGTGTAGCTGCTGCTGAGGCGATCGCTAAAGGGGGTGTTGTACTGTTCTTTGAGGCTGGCCGCCGTCGGACCTATCAAAACGATGCGATCGCGCATCAAGCCGGGGGGAACCTGTCCGTTGAGAACTTCGGTCATGGAGATGTGGTGGAAGGCTTGGCGGGTGCCTCGATAGTTGAGGAGAATTTGATAGCCCCCGTCGTCGATTTTGAAATAGCCGCCGTCGTTTTCCCGTAGGGGTTCGATGCGGGCTTGACCGAGGTGAACTTCCCAAGGGCGGCCGGGGGTCGAGCCAATATTGACTTGGCGCTCTTCTAGGTAGAGGAGGGCGAGTTTGGCGGCGAAGGTCAAGCGTATATCTCCATCTTTGGGGTCGATGGACACTAATCCCCGGCGAACTTTACCGTCGGGGTCGAGAACCATGTCGGCTAAGGCGACGCGATCGAGCTGGCTCAAAACGGGTGGCGGTGAAATGGCATCCCCGACGAATTTTTCCATCCCGATGAGGTTGGGCGTCGTCCGCAACACTTCTGTCAGTTTGTCGTATCCCGGTGCCACGGGGACGTCGCGATAGAGATGCAAGCCGATAAAAGCTGGTTGTTGGGCTTTGATTTTCTCCAACAAGTCGGCGAGTACGGCGTCGGGCATCGGCCAGCGACCGATACTTCCGATGTCCCGTTCGTCGATGGTGACGAGGAGGATGCGAGGGTCGCGAGGTTCGGGCGGCCGCAGTTGAAAGAAGCGATCGAGCGCCGCACATTCAAGCATTTGAAACAAGCCAGCCAGGGTTCCGGCGATCGCAACCCCCGACGCGCCTAATGCTGTGGCGATCGCACTGGTCGGCCGGAGTCGTTTCGCTCCTTGCCACTGCCGAACGCACTGTTGGATTTTTGCTCCAAACATCGATGGGTTTGCTCCCCGTCCGCCGCTTTCCGACTCGTTCGACGGCTCTGTTGCTGCCGGTTCCAGTTTCCCTAAACCTCGACAGCACAAAGCTTTGGCGAAACGCTTTGTTTTAGTCTAGCGAGTTTTCGCCGCTTCGTTGGCTGCGGCGGAATTGGGAAAAACGGAACAGCCATTCTCCTTTATACTTCCATTTCACCGAACAATCGGGACGAGGCGGTGAAGCGATCGCCCAGCTCGACTGTCGGCGGCTTCTGTTTGGGGGTTGGTCGATCGAGGCAAGTTTCGAGGTGAAAATCGAGGGGGGCTGCCCCAACTTTCGGTTTGAGCTTATCGAAGCGATACCGTTCAACCTCGGGTTTGGTTGGGTTCCCCTTCGTTGCCATCACGAGGCTGGAAGACTTCGCAGGCTTCGATCGGCAGAATTGACTCCCAACAAATGCCATCGGAGGCTATGGGAGCGGCCGCCATGGCGATCGCCTCTCGGTTGCTGGTGTGAGATATCTTCAGCGATGACATCGAAAATAGATGGCTCTCGCCCATCGACATCGCTAGAATTGGTAGCGTTGCTAATAAGTTAACGGTTTTTTTGAATTGCATGGTTCGGCACCCCGATCGTTTTAACACCCATTTAACGATCCCTGCTTTATTGTCTCGGTAAGGGGCCGATCTTGTCATCCGTTATATTGCGGAAATTCACCGCTTCAATGCGTCCGTATTTATAATAATGAGGGGTATCACCCCTCATTAAAACGAACGATTAAGGGGACATGGGGCGACAGTTCGGCTCAAAATCGCCATTGACATCGAGATGACTTTGACAGCGTTCGAGATAAATTTGACTGGCGAGATCGTTACGATTGTGTTCCAAACAATAGCCAAACAATCCAGCCGCTTCGCGATAAGATTTTAAATGATACTGCATCACGGCCTGCTCGAAGTCCGTGCGTTGGTTCAGTTTTGCCGCCTTGAGTTCCGGGGGGTCAGCATCGAACACTTCAAACACCGAAACCTGTTGGGACTTTCCTTTAACGCGCACGCGATCGATCAATCGAATGGCGTAGCGATTCGTATCCTCGAGTTGCAAAAACGTCGAGTGAGAAATCAACAACGGCACGCCGTACACTTTCGTTAACTCCTCAATGCGGGCGGCCAAATTCACCGCATCGCTAATCACCGTACTGTCCATATGGTGCAAGCCGCCGACGGTTCCCAACATCAGCGATCCGGTATTGATGCCGATGCCGATACGTAAGGGGGGACGGTCGGGACGCGATCGCGTGGTGTTGTACTCCGCCAGCTTTTCCAGCATGGCAATTCCCGCCTTCACCGCATCGTCGGCACTTTCCCCAAACAAAGCCATAATGGCGTCGCCGATGTATTTATCGATAAACCCCTGATTCTCGGAAATGGCCGGTTCCATGCGGGAGAGATAGGCATTAATAAATTTAAAATTATCCTCCAAACTCATTTGTTCGGAAAGGGTCGTAAAGTTGCGAATGTCAGAAAACAAAACCGACATTTCCTTTTCCACCGCTTTTCCTAACTGAACGTCTACCAAACTTTCATACCCCAAGAAAGAAAGGAACTCGTGAGGAACGAAGCGAGCGGCGGCATCCGTCAAATCCTGTTCGGCGGCCAGGGCCCGATCGAGGTTGCGGTTCGACTCGAACAGCTCTCGCGTCGCCCGTTCCCGTTCGGCTTCGGCTTTCTGGCGGATACCGATATCCTGAAAGGCGACGACCGCAAAACTCACGCGCCCCTCTCGATCGAAAATGGGCGATCCCCACATTTCCAAGGGAACGGTTTCATCGTCTAACCGCACGTCTAAAACGTTGGCCGTCGAAGTTGCCCCCTGCAACGCCCGCACGGCCGGTAATTGGTCTGGGGGATAGGGCAACTCCGTTTGACTGATGTAGGTCTCGGGAGCGGTACGGTTTTCGTCGAGGGCGCCGGGCAGCAAGTGATCGCCGAGGATTTCGCGGGCGGTATGGTTGCTGTAATACAGATGTCCGTCCGCATCCAACACCGTAATTCCCACCGGCAAGGCTTCGAGAAACTGCAACAGGCGTCGATCGCTATCTTGCTGGTTGTCTCGCAATCGTTGGGTCGTCACCAGCAGCGTCACCGTCCATAAAGCGGTGGCGGGGGCGACGACGGGCAGCCAGAGTCCGCTGCCAAAGGCCGCGACAACGACAGCCCCCAACCCTGCCGTAGCCAGGAGGAGGCCGCCGACGAGAACGACCCAACGGACGGGTGGCGCTGTCGGCTTGCGTCTTCGCAGCCGTCTCGCAGCCAGCCAGCCCGTCATAGCCCCCACGCTGCCCCAAAGCAGCGTCCATCCCCACTCCAGCCAAGGGGGAATCGCCATCAGCAACGGGCGGCCGTCGAGGGCGGCGCTGAGAATTTGGCTGACGATGTTGGCTTGGACGACCACTTGGGGAGATCCCCGGGGGGTGGTCAGCCAACCGCCGCTGTAGGGGGTATAGATGGTGTTGTTGAGACTGGTGGCGGTGCTGCCGATGAGGACGACGCGATCGCGGAAGGTTCCGGGCGCGAACTCTCCCGCGAGGACTTGACGGATGGAGAGTTGGGGGAAGCGATCGCTCCTGCCGCGATAGTTGAGTAAAATTTGATAACCGGCGGCGTTGGCGTTGGCGTAGCCGCTTTCGCTCCCGTGCAGGGGATGAAAGACAGTCTGGCCGATGTGTAAATGAGAAGGTTCGCCCTCGAAGGTCTCGGAGGCGATCTCGGTTCGTTTCAGATACAGCAGGCTCAACCGCACGGCAAAACTCTGTTGGAGAACACCGCTGGCGTCGGGGTGGGACAACAGAGCGCGGCGTACTTTTCCGTCACCGTCGAGGACGAAATCGGCAAAGCCTACGCGATCGTCTTGTTTGAGGACGGCCGGGGGAGCGACAGGATCTCCGACGATTTTTTCGACGCCGATGAGGTTGGGGGTATTTTGGGCGATGCGAACCCACTCGTCGCGACCGGGTTCGACAGGTAAATCTCGATAGAGGTTGACGCCGATGGCGGCGGGGTCGTCGGCGGCGATGTTCTCGACGGTTTCGGCGAGAACGCCGTCGGGAACCGGCCAGCGGCCGAACGCTCGGAGGTCGGTTTCGTTAACGGTGACCAGAACCACGCGATCGTCGACGGGTTCTGTGGGGCGCAGGTGGAACAGGCGATCGAGGGCAGCCCACTCGAGCAGTTGAAAGCCCCCGAGGGATTCGATACCGATCGCGATCGCGCTGACGAGGACGGCCGAGACGATTCCGTCTCGCCATCGCCAGTTTCTCGACTCTCTTGAGGTGCGTTCCCCCATCGTAAGGGCGGGGTCGCACCGCTGTGGCGGTTTCCCTATCAACGTTCGTGTTCGGCGGTATGAGTGCTGTTAACCCTATTGAAGTCCTTCCAGCGATCGCCCCCTGATGTCGCTGGGTGACTGTGATGTTTGGATTTCCTCGAGATCGGCTCTTCTGTCCCGGCGATCGGGTTCGTTTGCCAATTGAGAACTTACCCAGAAACCGGGTTTCTCGAGCGACAAGTGCGTCACTCCTGTAATTAATATATCGGGGGTTGTGGAATTGGAGGCCGGACATAGGTACAGTAGCGATCGCGACCTTCGGCTTTGGCCAAATACAAGGCGCGATCGGCAGCTTCGATCGAGTCTTTCGGGTTGAGAAACGACTTCCCGTCGCTACAGGCGACGCCGCAACTGAGGGTTACGATGGGGCGAATTAGAGAGCTGGTATGGTCGATGTTGAGGGCGCGGACGTTTTCGCAGATGCGTCGGGCAATGCCGATGGCGTCGTCCAATTTCGTATTCGGTAGGATGACGATAAATTCTTCTCCCCCGTAGCGGGCGAGGAAATCGCTACCTCGGACGGAACGGGACATGGCGCGGGCGATTTGTTTGAGGCAGGCATCTCCCGCCAGATGTCCGTAAGTATCGTTGTAGCGTTTGAAGAAATCCACGTCGCAGAGAATGACGGAGAAGGAGCGATTTTTCCGGCGGTGGGTCGTCCATAGGTTTTCGAGAAAGCGATCGCAGGCGTAGCGGTTGCCCACTTGGGTGAGGCTATCGGTGGCCACGAGCCGTTGCAGGTGGTAGCTGTAAGCGGAAGTGGTGACGAGGATGGTGGCGAAGAGCGCGACCAGGGGAGACACGACCGGAACCCACCAGCCCCACAGAAACAGTCCGTAACCGCCCAGAAGCAATCCACCCCCCACCGCCAGGGAACTTAAGGTCAAGAAAACTGAGTTGTGGTGCTGTTGGTCGAGGAAGTGCCAAGTGACGAGGGCGCTGCCCCAAGAGACGATCGCCATCCAAATCCAGGTTCCCGTTCGGGGCAGGGGGCGCAAGAGGGCGCGACCGTCGAGGGCGGCGCTGAGGAGTTGGCTGACGATGTTGGCGTGGACGACGACTCCCGAGGTGCGGGTTTGCTCGGGGGTCAAAGGGGTACTGTAGGGGGTGGAAAAGAGGTCGTTGAGACTGGTGGCGGTGGAGCCGATGAGAACGATGCGATCGCGGACGAGGTGGGGGGAGACGTCGCCCTCGAAAACCTCGAGAAGGGAAACGCGATCGAAGCGATCGAGGATGCCGCGATAGTTCAGCAGAATTTGGTAGCCCGCAGTGGGGGCGTTGACATAACCCCCCTGGTGGGGTTGCAGGGGGACGAACCGGGCCTGCCCCCAAGCGAGTTGCTGTCCTTGGGAACCGACGGCTTTGAATTCGACGTTTCGGGCTTCCAGGTAGAGGGCTGCCAAACGCACGGCGAAGCTCAATTGCAGCTCGCCTTGAGAGTTGGGGTGGGACAGCAAGGCGCGACGCACTTTCCCGTCGCCGTCGAGGACGAGATCGACGAAGCCCACGCGATCGCTTCCGGCTAAAGCCGGCGGCGGCGGGACGGGTTCCCCGGCAATTTTTTCTACGCCGATGAGGTTGGGGGTGGTTTTTAGGGTCTCGGCGAACTCCCCGTGACCGGGTTCGACGGGTAAGTCTCGGTAGATGTCTAAGCCGATGGCGGCGGGTTGGTCTTGCTGTAGGTTCTCGATCGCTCGCGCCAGAACGCGATCCGGCAGGGGCCAGTCTTGGAAGGTTTGCAGGTCGCGTTCGTCGATGGTGACGATGAGTAAGCGATCGTCGATCGCTTCGCTGGGGCGCAGTCGAAAAAAACTATCGAGCGCAGCCCATTCAAGGAGTTGGAAGACCCCAGTCGCCGTGGCGGCTGCCGTCGCGACAGCGACCGCCGAGCCAATCGCAAAGGGAGTTTTCCATCGATCGAGCAGCTGACGGATTTTCGAGTACATTCCGATCGGGTCGGTCAAATGCTGCTAGAAGCCGACAAAGCGTTGGGACGCAACTGCGTCTAAGCCCACTTCCGTCAGTAGGTTTTCCCAGGTTTGAGAGAGTTGAGTATCTTCCGGACGGCGGGTGTATTCTCGGGCCAGCGCCGACAAGGTGTCGTACCACAGTCCGGCTTCTCCGTACCAGGCTGCCCGTTCGACCCCCGAGAGGCGATCGAACGGTTCGGGTCGTTCGGTACTTAAGGAAACTCGGCGGACGCGACCTTCAATCCAGGGCATATCGGTTTGAACTGGCTGGCAAAGGATTCCCACCTGCCAGCGATAGGTTCGCTCGAGTTCCAACGGCGGGACTTCTGAAGGTAAGGAAATTCGCACGATCCCCGGTTCCCCACTGAGGGGGATTTCGCTGCCGTAGATTTCGCGATCGCTCTCGTCTTTGAGGCTGAAGTAAACGGTTTCCGCTTGCGTTTCCGGTACGTATACGAAGAATTCGGGCCGTTCCGACAGGGTCAACCCCACTTGTCGTTCCGGTGCTAGGGCTAAAAGCGGCACGTCGCTGGTCGGATCTTGCCGACATTTCAGGGCGGCCGGCCGGGTCGCGCCCCCTGCCGAATCGTCTAAGGTATCGTCGTTAGGCGGATCGAAGGTGACGTTCGAGGTTGTCGTGCCATCGACAAGGCTCGCTGCCACTTGGGCGTCCGCTGGAATCGATCGCAGACTCAGACGGGTTGCTCCACATAAAATTGCGGTTGTAATTATTCCTGAAAGAGATATTTTGTTCTGCTCGAACATGACGCCACCCTCGCTCGTTTGTTTTGGCAGAAATCGCTAACTCTATGATAGTCGATTTTTGGGCGATCGCACCTGCAAAAGTAAGGATTTTTACCCTTGCTTTTTCTTCAGATCTATGAAAATTAACAGATTTTACGGAAAAAAATCGACGGATCTCCGTAAATATGTGGCATTTTGTGCGTGTAATCTCGCAAATAGCACAGCAAATCCTTTTCGGGTTCTGGTCGAGTTCTCTGTGGGTGACGGTGCATCGAACGGCTGTCTCGAGAGGCGGACTTTGACAAGACTTTTGACAAGGATTTCGATAAAGCTTGAAAAGGCGATCGCTCGAGACCGGCCGTTTCTCGTCGTCCGGCAAAATAGAGCCGTCCCCAC
>NZ_JBNGCO010000135.1:0-10957 GCF_049974805.1 Baaleninema sp. | reverse complement strand
TACTGTAAAGCCGCCCTAGAAGGGCGGGGTTTCAAACCCAAAATTTTCGATGAAAACCCCCGACTACATCGGTTCCGGCTTAGCCTTTCCCCTAAGTCTCAACCTACAAGGCAACATCAAGCTAAGTCGCGACGACGACAACATCCAAGAATCGATCCGAATTATCCTCGGAACCGACATCGGCGAACGAGTGTATCGTCCCGACTTCGGTTCTCGCCTGTCCGAACTCGTCTTTCGTCCCCTCAACCGCGACACCCTTCTCGAACTGCGACTGCGCGTCGAAGAAGCCCTGGAAAAATGGGAACCGCGCATCGTCGTCCGTAACGTTCTCGCCGAACCCGACCCCATCCTCGGTAAAGTAGACCTAACCATCGAATACCAACTTCGCAACAGCCCCGACCTCTACGAAACGCGAAATTTGGTCTATCCGTTCTACCTGTCACAGTGATGTTGATACGGTGTTGAGGTGAGGAGAAGATGAAGTGCGTCGGGTGCGTGACTTGAAAAATCGGGTGTCGCCATCAAACCGAGAAATCGTCACGCACCGACAATGTAAACCGCTCCCCATCCCATCCGTGCGATCGTACCCTCATCCCCTCATCCCCTCATCTCCCCTTCCAGACATGGATTTCGACTTCTTACCCAACCTGCCCAAATCCAACCTGGACGATCGCGACTTTAACGATCTGATGCAGGAATGCTTGCTGCGGATTCCTCGGTACTGTCCCGAGTGGACCCATCACAACCCCAGCGACCCCGGAATTACGGTTCTCGAACTCTTCGCCTGGTTAACAGACCAAATGTTGATGCGGTTCAACCAAGTTCCCCGTCGCAATTACGTGGCGTTTTTGGAACTGCTGGGAATTCGCCTGCAACCGCCGACCCCCGCCAGGACGGAGTTAACCTTTTACCTGTCTCGGGAGCGTCCGAGTGCTTACACCATCGAGGCGGGGACGGAGGTGGCTACGGAACGGACGGAAACCGAAGAAGCGATCGTCTTCAGTACCAGCGAAGACCTGGTTATCGGAAATCCTCGCATCGTGCATTTTTTCACGACTCCGGAAGGGGACGACCCCGAGACTCGTCCCCTGGATACGAGAATTCTCGGCGGCGACTGGTTGGAACAGGGGAGAAGTTGGCGACAGGACGAGTCGGGAAGTTGGGGAAACGGCGGAGAGGCGACGGAACTGTTTGTGGACGCTCGCCAAGGGAGTTGTTTTTACTTCGTTCTCGACCACTATAGCGAGGAGGCGGAGGGGTCGGAGAACCGCGAAGGCGAGCCTCTGCGAGGGAACGTCATCGCCATTAACTTTCGCGGCGAACCCGCCGGAGGTACGGGGAGTTCGCCGGACAACCCGCCGCGACGCTGGCAGGCTTGGGGCGAAGAAAATCAATGTTGGCGGGATATTCTGAATCGGGAAGCGGACGATCGCACGGATGGGTTTAATTTCGATCGAACCCCGGAACAGGGGGCGGATGTGGTGTTGCACCTTCCCGTCACCTGCAAACCCGTGGATTTCAACACCCCCTATCGCGGTTACTGGATTCGCTGCGTTCACGAAGTTCGCCAGTCGGGAACCTATTTATATATGCGATCGCCGCGAATTAACGGGTTAGGGGTGCGATCGATCGGCGGAACGGTGACGGCGAGTCAGTGTGCGTGGATTCGTCAACCGGAACTGTTGGGAATCAGCGACGGAAAGCCGGGACAGCGGTTTCCCTTGCAATACCGGCCGGTTCTCCACCGCAACGATCGCGAGTACGTGGCGGTTTGTCCCCCCGGAACAGCCTTAAGGGATTTAGCCGATTATCGCTGGCAGGAAGTGGGGGATTTTTCCGACTCCACCGCCACGGCGAACCATTACGTTATCGACGATCGCAACGGCGTGGTTCAATTTGGACCCATCGTTCTCGAACCGGGGGAACTGCAACGCCAAAGTCGCGATCGAGCGCGATCGCAACCCCACGACCGTTACGCCAACGGCCGCGTCCGAGACCTCGATCGCTTCCTCCCCAATTCCGCCACAGAAACCAACGGGAGAGCGGGAGAGCGTCAGTACGGAAAAATTCCCCCCAAAGGTCACGAAATCTACATGACGGGGTATCGCTGGGGCGGCGGCGAACAGGGGAACGTCAAAGCCGGAACCCTCACCAAACTGATGGTCGCCCAAGCCTACATCAAAGGTGCGATTAACTACAAAGGCGCCATCGGCGGCACCCAAGCGGAATCTCTCGAAAGTGCGGTGATGCGAGTTCCGGCGTGGTTGCGAACCCGAGAACGGGCGGTAACGCGGGAGGATTTCGAGTATTTAGTGCGCCAGTCGTCGGCGGTGGCGGTGTCGCGAGTGCGCTGTCTCGACGCGGTAGAAACGGGAATTCCCGGTCAGGTGAATTTGTTGGTGGTGCCGCAAGTGCCGCTTCCGACGGAGTTGGTGCGGGGGATGGCACCGGAACGATTTGCGTTGGACAAGCAGTTTCGCGATCGCCTCAAAGCCTACCTCGACGAACGGAAACTTCTCGGCGTCAACGTGCAGGTGGACTCTCCGGAGTTCGTGGGGGTGAAAGTGCGCCTAGAAGTGGTGTTGAAACCCCAATACGCCGAAAGTATCCGCTTGCAGGAACGCACCCAACAGGAGGTGCAAAGCGTGCTTTACCGCTTCCTCAACCCCGTCACCGGAGGGTTTGAGGGGACGGGTTGGGCTTTTGGCGCCCCGGTGCATCGCTTTGAAATCGCCGATCGCGCCCAACAGGTGGCTGGCGTCAGTTCCGTGGTGGGGGTGCGGCTGTTGCGGTTTCGGAAATCCGGGGACGATTGGATTTGCGACGAAACCGTTGAGGATCTGTTAAAACTCGATCGACACCAAATCGTCTGTTCCTGGGCGAACCGTCCCCCCAGGGAAGCCCGAGCGATCGCCAGCGAAACCCGATTTACCGACCACGATATCTATTTTCTCAACGGTTTCGAGCAGTATCTGCCCCCCGAACGATGACGTTAACGCAATCTCAACCGACGGTTTCCCTCAAACTCCATCCCCAGCAGCTACCCCGTCGCCAGTCGGACAGTCCGCTGAGGGTTCGCGACGATTTAGCGACGCCCGAATCAGCGGCGTTGGTTCTCGAACCGGGAGAGTTTCGATCGATCGTGGTGGAGTTGCGTCACAGTTGGCGATCGCCGTTGAATTTGGAGTTAGTGTTAGAACATCCCACAGACTTACCTTCTGGGTGTTTTCGCGGTTGGCACGAGTCGGACAATCCCTATCAACTGGGACTCGACGAGGAGGTGCAACCCTCCCTCGAACATCGCTACAGCTTTCCTTCCTTGCCGCCAGAAGAGACGCAACGGCGGGTTTTGTTTTTTTATCTCCCCGAAGACTTTTTCGAGTCAGAGGCGGCAATTACGGGGTCTCGCCCGCGACTGACGTTAGAGTATCCGTTGCAACTGCGCGTCTACGCCAGCTTACCCCATTCCAACCGACGACAACTGGCAAACTTTGCGGCGTTTGGATTGCAGATTCGCCCTCAAAGTTTGTACTTAAATTTGTTGCCGAATATTTACCAGGCTAACGACTTTTTAGAGCGGTTTTTAAAAATATTAGAAGAAGCCTTCGATCCCACGGTACGCACCAGCGAAATGATGTGGGCGTATCTCGATCCGTTGGTGGCACCGAAGGCGTTGTTACCGTTTTTAGCCCATTGGGTGGGGTGGAAACTCGATCCGCGACTTTCGGAGTTACAAAACCGCCATTTAATCCGCCACGCCGTCAATCTCTATCGCTGGCACGGAACGCGGGCGGGATTGCGATTGTACCTTCATTTATATACCGGATTGCCGTTGAGCGATCGCGCCATTGAAATTCAAGAAGTATTCGATCGTGGTTTTCGGTTAGGGGAGACGGAGTTAGGCTTAGATTCGACGCTCGGAGCGGGGCAAGCTTATCATTTTACGGTGGTGTTGCGTCCGTCTGAAGATTTAGAAATTGACGAACCCTTAGTTCGAGAAGTTATCGAACGGTACAAACCGGCGTTTTGTACTTATAGTTTGCAAATTTTCCCTGAAAATTCCTGAGAATCGGGGTGTTAAAAGTGTTTGCCTTCAACTGTTGACTGGATTGGCATTGCCTCGATCGCCGTTTCCCCTCCGCGCGATCGGTATGTCCGTGCGGGTTTCTGCCAAACAGGCATAAGTCAGAGTTATTATATATAAATTTTATTTATCGAAGGTTTTTTGGCGTCGATCAAAATCTTCCTAGACTAGATATTGATGTTGAAAGTTTCAAGCAGGTCTAAAACAGGTATGGCAACTTATCTCGTAACTGGCGCAAGCGGCGGCATCGGTGTCGAATACTGCCGTCAGATAACCCAACGAGGGGACGAAGCGATCGCCGTCTGTCGTTCGAGTTCCCCAGAATTGGACAAGTTGGGCGTTCGCGTCGAAACGGGAATCGACATCACCTCCGACGACGCCGTGGCGGATTTAGTGTCTCGCTTACAGGGAAAAGCGATCGACGTCTTGATTAACAACGCCGGAATTCTCAAACGCATCACCCTCGACAACCTCGATTTCGACAGCATTCGCCAACAGTTCGAGGTGAACGCTTTAGGGGCGTTGCGAGTAACGGCGGCGTTGCTTCCCAACCTCCACGACGGCTCGAAAGTGATTATGATGACCAGTCGGATGGGATCGATCGACGACAATACCTCCGGCAGTTCCTACGGCTATCGAATGTCGAAAGTGGCCATGTCAATGGCCGGAAAATCCCTTTCTCACGACCTCAAACCCCGAGGCATCGCCGTAGGCATCCTGCATCCGGGGTTGGTGAGTACCCCCATGACCAATTACAGTGGTATTTCCCCAAAAGAGTCCGTCACCGGATTGTTAGCGCGGATTGACGAGTTGAACTTGGACAACACCGGAACCTTTTGGCACGCTAACGGTGAAGTCTTACCGTGGTAGTCGAGCTTCCAGAGATGGGGAGATGGGGAGAGGGGGAGATGTAGATCGCACAGAAGATATGTCTCATCACCTCATCATCCCCTCACCCCATCATCCCTTCACCCCATCATCCCTTCACCCCATAATCCCCTCAACACTACTGGCTGGGAATCTTGACGAAGATATCGTAGCGACTGCTGCGATCGTCGAGGATTCCGGCGCGGACGCCGATGGCGTCGATGGCGTTGAGAACCGCTTGTTGGTTGTCCGGAAGGCGCGGTAAAAACAGGCTGGATTCCCCTTGGCTATCGGCTAAGTTCAGGAAAAACAAGCCGTTGCTGGGGTCGGGTTGTCGGGGAACGACGCGCTCGAACAGGGAGGTTTCGGACAGGAATTCGGCATCGCTGGGAACGAGTCGATCGGTCGTGGGAACGCCGACGCTGAAAAATGCCAGACTGCTGGTGAGCCAACCGTGGGTCACGTCGAGTCCTTTGCGCCGCGTGTCCCATTGCACGAGGGGCAACCCCGACAGTTCCCCTTCTTCGACTTTAAAGTTGTATTCTTCGGCAACGGCGCGATCGATCTTGTCGAAGAACGAATCGGCAGAGCGACGATCGCCCGCTTGCGCCATCAAGACTAAGGCACCGGGGAAAGTGGCGTCTGTAGCCTCTGGTGCGGGAACCAAGGCCAGGGCGAACTCTCCCGTCATCCACGAGAGGACTTCCGCTTCGAGATCGACACCAACCGTTTGTTGTAAAGCACTCCGCAACCAAGCTGCATCGAGGGGAAGCAGGGCGTTAGTGCGAGCGTTTTGTAAGTAATCTTGCCAAAGTTGTTTGAGGTTCGACCCCGCCACCACCAAGACGGTTTCCGCCGGAAGGCGATCGATCGTCGTGGGGGGTTGGTTGCGTTCGGGATTGAAAGTCGTTTCGCTATTGGGCGCCAGCCAGGACAGTCCTTTAAAGCGAATGCCCTCGTTTTCCAGGTTGACGGCGATGGCCACGCCTTGGGTTTCCACCTGTTCGATGGCTTCCGGGTCTACGGTACGGGTGGAGGTTTCGGAAATGGCGTTTAAAGCTTGGGGAACGTTGACGAAAACGTTGGCGGCGTTAGGGTCGTCCACTTCTAGAGTTTCCCAGGCGCGGTTGTAGCCGGGGGTGGAAACGATGGAACCGTTTCCTTTATAGGCATCGATGGCGCGATCGATGGCGCTGGAGTCCGTTGCAGCTACGAGGAAGCGGCGATCGATAACGGCGATGGCGTAACTGGAGCCGTTTTCCTGTCGTTCGCGGACGGTAATACCTTTATAAGTGCGTTCTTGCCAAGCCGGGGATTCGCCATCTTCCTCCGCCAGTTCTCGAACGCGCCTCAGATTGGCGATGGGTAACACGAAGAGCGCGGCGCGATCGGCTTGCAGGTCTTCCGGTTCCGTGTCCGAGGTAATCGGCGGCGGCGCCAGGAAAGCGACCGTGATTCGATCGCCGACCCAAGGTTTGATGTCGTCAGCGTAAGTGTAGCCGATTTCGCCGAGCAGACGTTGTTCGAGGGCGGCCAAGCTATCGCGAAATAACCTCTGGCTTTCCGGCGTTCCGTAGCGAGTCAGCCGTTGCCAGCGATCGGAGGTGGTCGAAACCGACAGCGCCATCAGTGCGTCTTCGGGAACCAAACGAGCGCCTGCCATCACCGTCTCGTCCGAGGGTTTGCGGGACAGAACCCAATAGGCCAGACTCCCACCGAAAATCAGGAGTGCCGCTACACCCAACAGGCGCCAACGAGAGGATTTCCGAACTGTCATCATAGGGGCTGCTTGTGAGAGTCAGATAGCTGTATGCCTTGCCTCTGACACTGTATCAGGATTCTTCATCGATTCGATCGCTCCCCAAGCCGGGAAGCACAAACCGCGATCGAAAATACCCAATTTGCTTCACACCGAGCCTTTGGGGCGGTTTTCCCTTACGAGAACTTTAAAAAAGCCACAAATACGATGAAGATTAGACAAACCTCACCTCGGAAACAAGACACAGCGAAAATCCATCTCATATATTGGAATCAAAGGGCTGACTTGTAAAGCTACGAAGAGCGCCAACCGTGACTACGACACTGCCTTCGCAAGTAACTTCGTTCGATCGACACCAACCCACCGGTGTCGCCATCTTCTCGGAACCCGTTCATGCTTCCGTGAACAACCGCTTCAAACGCGCCCTCGACATCGCCGGTGCGGTGGTCGGGTTAGGCATCACTGCCGCTGTCGCCGTCCCTGTGGCGATCGGAATGCAGCTTTCGGACCCCGGTCCGATTTTTTACAGCCAAATTCGCTGTGGTTATAAAGGTAAACCGTTCCGGATTTGGAAGTTTCGATCGATGGTGGTGGATGCCGACCGCAAAAAGCACCTCGTCGAAAACGAAGCCAAAGGGTTTATCTTCAAAAACGAAAACGATCCGCGCATTACGCCGATCGGACGTTTTCTCCGCCGTACCAGTTTAGACGAACTGCCTCAGTTCTGGAACGTTCTCATGGGAGACATGACCTTAGTGGGAACGCGGCCGCCAACGCCGGACGAGGTGGAACGCTATAACGCCCATCACTGGCGCCGTCTCGATGTCAAACCGGGCATTACTGGAGAATGGCAAGTGAACGGCCGGTCTACTGTGAAAAATTTTGAAGATATCATCGAAATGGATCTTCAATATCAAGAAAAATGGTCGGTCTTCTATGACTTGCAACTGATTTTTAAAACGCTTGCTGTTGTGTTTAAAGGAAGCGGTGCTTGTTAATTCGAGAAATTCTTTCTTGGTGCATCTCACCGTTTCGCTATCAAACAATTTAATGATTGCCGATACATCTCAAAGCCCGCTCCGCAGCGGGCTTTTTGGTTTGTTGGTTCAATTTCAGGGTCTTCGGAGTTTGAGGTGATAAGCATATTTTATACCTGGTCATCCCCCCTTCGCCCCCCTTTGAAAGGGGGGTTGGGGGGATGCGGCCCTACGCAAATTTTGTATTCCAATTTACCAATTACACCATAATCTCCGAAGACCCAATTTCACCGCCGAGGAGCGATCGTCGTCTTCGTAGCAGCGACGGGCGTCCCCGTTGGGGCGGGAATACGCCGATCGCTTGCCACGTGGAAAACATCTCGAGCGATCCGTCTCGGGTGCATCTCACTTTTGCAAAAACATCAGTTTGGGGTGGCAAAATTCCCGATTAGCACTTCCGGTATAAGATCCCCGGCATCTCCAAGATGCCGGGGATCTGGAAATTGAGTGCGCCCAATTCGATGAATCTACATTTTTGAGATGCACCCTCCGTCTCCTTTAAGACCCCCGCGCAGCGGTGGCGATCGCAATTTTCGAGGAAATTTTCGTCGTTCGCACCAAAAAAGGGGTCGATCGACCTCTTCACATCTACTGTAAAAAAGTCGATATTCCGTGACTGCTAAGGTCTAAAAACCCCCCAAACCCCGAAATGTCCGGCCAATTCCCCTATTCATGTAAATCTTTGCAACGATACTAAAGATTTACCGTAAAAATCGCTCAAATCGACCGAGAAATTAATGAAATTGTCATAGAGATATCTCCAACAACGGATCTGACCCCATCCCTCAGTTTCTCCAACGTCATGTCTGGATACACCGCTACCACCTTTGCACCCGTTCAAGGATTCATCGAAAAATCTCGCAAACTTCGCGACCTCTACGGCGCATCTTTGATTCTATCCTACCTCAGCCGACAAATTACCAACGCCGCCGAAGCATACAGCAAGTCAATTTCGGTGATTTGTCCCGGCGACCCCAACAACACCAAAGGACTCCCCAACCGTATCTTAATCAAAGGAACGTTACCGGAAGAGACGATTCGTCAAGCTTTGTTAGACGGCTGGGGTCATCTGCTGACGGAATGTCAGGACTGGGTTGAAGAAAAACTTACCAACTACGATTATCACTGGGATCGAGAATGGGGACTTTGGCGAAACCACAGTTGGGAAATTTTCTGTGGCTGGGGAGATAGTATCCCCGAGGCGATGTACGACCTTGAACGGCGGAAACTGGCGCGAGATTGGAGTGCAGTGAACTGGATTGGCGAAAGTTCTAGTTTGTCGGGAAGTGATGCGATCGCCTGGAACGAACTCGGTTCGAGTACGCGCAATCCCCAAATTTTACGTTACGGGGACGAAAAAGAGAAGATCGATCGATTTTATCAGCAACTTTCAGCGGTTCTGGAAGGAAAAGGACTCGACGAAACACCAGAAGGTAAATTTCTCGATCCTTCAGAACGGGTCAGTATTCCCGAATTGGTGAAACGGTTGGTGACACATCCTCAAATTGCTAATCGTATCAGTGACGACTTCCCTCAACTCGATCGCAGCTTCTCTGATGTTATCCGGCTTCCCAACCCCGAAACTCAAACCCCCGGACGCTGGACGGGTTGGTTTATGGGAGATGGCGATAAAGTTGGCGAACATCTCAAGCAATTGGGAGATGGTGAAAACCCAGATTTTACCTTAAAAGAATTCAGCGAAGCGATGCGGAACTGGGGTAAACAATTCGAGCGAGATTTTCCCAGAAAACTCGGTCGCGTCATCTACGCAGGTGGCGACGATTTCCTCGGTGTGGTGTACGACAGCACCCCGAATTTAACCGCAGAAGAATTAAACGAAAGCACACAAACATTGAAGCTCGATTCGTGGAAGTGGCTGCAAGAACTTCCAGTGAAGTGGCAAGAACACGGCCAGAATATTAACCTCAGCGTCGGTTTTGTTTGGGCGGGTCAAAGCGTTCCCCAACGAGATATTTTACAGCATTGTCGCGAGGCGGAAAAGCGATCGAAAAAACTCGGACGAAACCGCCTTACCCTGCGTGTAGTGTTTAACAGCGGACAGTTCGTGCAATGGACTTGTCCTTGGCAATATCTCTCGATTCTCGATTGTTATCGCGATCGCGATGGCGGACAAAACTGGGGACATATCTATAATGATATGGCACAACTGAAAGCGCGACACGCAATTGAAAATATTCGTATTTCAGAAGAGGATGAATGGGAAGAGGAATCTCAAATCAATGCTGATGCTTCGATCGCGATCGCTTTAGCCAATATTTACTTTCATCCCAATACTGAAACCTTTGTTAATCTCGAACCCGGCACATTAGGCAATTTTCTATTCCGAGAATTATTTGAAGCCGATCCTCCGCCTCACTGGACTTACGATCGCTTGCAGCAAGCCTTTATTAATTGGTTTGACAACCTAGTTTCCATTGGCTGGCATCTGAGCCACTAGATGCATTACGCAGAACTCTCATTAACTGGATGTTCAACCCATTTTTTAACCGCGTAACACGCCCAAACCTGCTTAAAATACCATCATGTTTCGATATTTTATTACCATTCGCCCCCTCGGCTTCCTCTACGCCAGTGCAGGCGGATTTCTCTCCCCAGAAAACCTTGTCGGACGCTCTCAATCCAAATTTCCCCCCGACGCCTACACCCTTTCAGGGCTGATTTTCAGTGCTAACAAATCTCAAAAATTTGCCAGTCAAAAAGAGTTAAGCCAAAAACTCTTCGTCGCCGGGGCATTTTGGGCAAAACTCGACGAATTTCAAGTCTCTCAAGAGTTTTACGTGCCGATTCCTTCAACAAAGATGATTGGGAAAGAAGACATTAACACCTGGGAACTCCACGAAGAAGGCTGGCGACAATCTAATCCTGATTCTGATATGACACCCGCATTTAAATGGCAAAAAGTCTCAGCCTGGAACCAAGATGCTCAAACTCTTTTACAACAGCAAGCCGTGGCGAAACCTAAGTGGAAAGAGGTTTCGATGCTTCATCCTCGACTCAAACACGACCAACGATGCGTTCGCGAGAAAGATGGTCTGTTCCTCGAAAATGCCGTTCAACTCCATGACAACACCTGTCTTGTCTACCTATCTACCGTTGCCCTAGAAGCCGGGTGGTATCGCTTCGGTGGTGAAAATCATCTCGTCGAAATCGAATCCTACGAACTCAAAGAGACTCATCCTATTGTTTCAC